>JAQVDB010000002.1 GCA_028698525.1 Clostridia bacterium | reverse complement strand
CAGGAAAGGGCAACTCATTTTCACTAACACAAATCATATAAAAAAGAAGATGATGCCATATTATATATATAATATGGTTCAAGTTTTTTATAACATAAAATGGGTATATAGAGAACTGTGAGGTGTACACGATATTCTTTACTCACGCAAATAACTTATTAAGTAGGTGGAAAGATAGTGAGCTATAAAAGGCAGGTTAACAGGTTGGCAGATTATCTTGAAAGGCAGTGCAAAGATGTTGGGGCATATGCATTAGGGGCTGAATTTGAGCATTTTGTAGTAAATGAGGATGATCTTAAGTTTGTGTCATATTATGGAGACAAGGGCATTGAATATATATTGAGTAGGATGATGGATGCAGGCTGGGAAGGGATGTATGAAGATAGTTATCTCGTAGGACTTATCAAAGATGGGGATACAGTGACATTGGAACCAGGGGGCCAGGTGGAACTTAGCGTCAAGCCTTGTAAAACTATTTATGAGATAGAAAAAAGATATTTCGATTTTTTAAATGATATAATACCTATTCTCCATCAAGAAGGAAAAATACTGCTGGCGCTGGGTTATCAGCCTGAAAGCAGTATAAAGGATATACCTTGGAATCCAAAAGAAAGATATAAATATATGTCCGAATACCTTAAAGATAAAGGTTGTTATGCCCATAATATGATGAAGGGCAGTGCAGCTCTTCAAGTGAGCATAGATTATTCCGATGAGCGTGATTTTATGAGGAAGTTTAAGGTGGCAAATAAGCTTTCACCTATAGTATCTGCGGTTTTTGATAACAGTCCTTTCTTTGAAGGCAGATTGTTTGAAAAAAAAGCAGCACGGGCCATGATATGGTCCAGCTGTGATAGGGATAGGTGTGGAATAATGCCTTATACTTTTGATGAGGACTTCGGGTTTGAAAAGTATGCAGAGTACATACTGAACAATCCTCCTATTTTTATACACAGAAAAGGTAAAATGGAATTTACCGGTAAAACACCGTTTAAAGATATATTTGACCCTGATACCTTTACCGATGAGGAAATAGAACATGTTTTGACAATGTTTTTTCCTGATGTGAGAGCGAAACAATATGTGGAAATAAGGATGGCAGATTCTGTACCATATCCACTTAGTTTTTCATTTATTGCATTGATAAAGGGACTTTTTTATGATGTTCAAAGCTATAAAAAATTCTATGAATATATGGACAAATTCGATGGACAGCAGATATTTGACGGGAAAATCAATATAATAAATGATGGTATATTTACAAAGCTGGGATCGGACAGCATAAAGGATATAATGCAGGATATTGTGCAAATCTCTTACCAAGGGTTGAATAACAAAGAGAAGCTATATCTAAAATCCCTTGAAAGTATTTTGCAGCAAGGTATGACCCCTGCAGATATAATAAGAGACAGGTTAGGCAACGGTAAGAAAGAAGCATTACAACATTGTATATTGAATGATCTTGTAAAAAAGGAAAAGGTGGCAGACTATGAGTTCACAACATGTGATTGACGAATATATAAATGAAGTTGTTCATAGAAAATCCATATATCATAGTGATTATTTAGAAATAAAGCGCAAAGTGGAGAATTCTACAGCAAAGTACAAAGGACGGACAATAGATTTCTTGTATCAGCCTATGTTTTTTGATAGTACTGACATTGAAAGGCTTAAAACAGCTAGTGAAATGCTGATGAATATAATTGACAAAGTGATACAAGAATATTTGCGGAATAAACAGTTTAGAGAACATTTTGGTTTTTCTGATCTGATGGAACAATTGATATTGGTGGATCCCGGGTATTCTACCAATGCACCTATGGCCAGGTTTGATGTATTTTATAAATACCATGATGATTTTAAATTCTGTGAGTTTAACGGAGATGGTACTTCTGCAATGAATGAGACCAATACCCTTGAAAGGATATTTTTTCAATCAGATATAATTAAAAACTTGCAAAAACGACATCGTCTATATTATCATGAACTTTTCTATTCATGGATTGAGGAGATAATAGGTTTATATAGGGAATACGGAGGCAGCGACAATCCTAATGTAGCTATAGTTGATTGGGATGGAGTAGCCACTGTGGAAGAATTTGAGGAGTTTAAGAAAAGGTTTGAAAAAAAAGGTTTTCCAACAGTGATAGCAGACCCCAGAGTTTTAGAATATAAAAACGGCAAGCTTTATTATAAAGATTTCAGAATTGACTTAGTGTACAGACGTGCCTTGACCTGGGAGCTTGTGGAGAGGTCAGAACAGGTCAAGGATTTTTTGGATGCATATAAGGATGGAGCTGTATGTGTTGTTGGTCCTATGAGATCTCAAATAATGCATAACAAAAAGCTGTTTGCTATATTGAAGGATGATAAAAAAACATCATTTTTAAACCGGCAGGAGAGGGATTTTATTAACAAATATATACCCTATACCCGGGTGTTTGACGGGAGTGCAGATCAGATCGCCTATATGATGGAAAACAAGGATGAATTAGTTTTAAAGCATCAGGACAGATATGCAGGGAAAGGTGTCTATTTAGGCAGAGATTATAGTGAGTATGAATGGAAGAATATAATATATGATGCTAAATACAAGGGAGAATATATATTACAGGAATTTTATCAGCCTGGGCAGGGGGATTTTGTAGTGTTTGACGATGAAGGGAATTTAGAAATCCAGCCTTACAATTATATTTTGGGTCTTTATATGTATAATAGAAAGTTCAGCGGTCTATATACAAGATTGAGCAAAAATAATATAATAGCGAATATGGAAGGGTATATGGTTGCCCCCAATATTATAATAAAATCTTGATATGAGGTGTGGTAATATTGCATAACCGGACATGGGATAGATTGATAGTTTTCTATAAGATAAGGCAACAGGATATATTTAAAAAATTCTATCATTTGATGCTTTCATTGGATAACAAAGACTATAATACAGCTATAGACCAGTATTATAAATTATGCTCATTGCTGTTAGATTACGGTGAAAGGCTGGAATATGAAGGTATAAATGATGCCTGGGGAAATTATATATTGGATTTTATACTTCAGGATGATAATGTCTTCAGTCAAAATGCTGCACAGTATCATCTATCAGAGCTAGGCGATTCTATAAAAGAAGCGGTGAAGAGCGATCTAAAGCACCTAGAGCAGCTATACAGAGTTGATTTTGATCAACTGATGGGATGTATAGGTTATCATGGATTGCCTAAATGGCATGATATTACAAAGGGCAACATTACATGGAATAATAATAGAAAAAAGATAAAACAGGAGTTTGATAGGATTCGGGGCTGGGATGGACTGCTTGGAAAGTTATGGCGGTTTTATTCAGATTCCGGCACCGGCATTTTTAACAAGTATAAAGCATTCAGATGGAGAAGGGGAGCATTAGAGGGTATAGACAATGTTGATGATATAATGTTGGATGATCTTATAGGGTACCAGTACCAGATAGATAAAGTGGTTGATAATACTATAAAATTATTGAAAGGCTTCAAGGCCAACAATGTTTTGCTTTACGGAGATAGGGGGACTGGTAAATCATCTACTGTAAAGGCGCTAGTCAATCAATATTGTTTAGAAGGTTTGAGGTTGGTGGAGATTTCAAAAGATGATTTTATCCACCTTATTGATATTGTAAGGATTTTAGAAAACAACCCGGTAAAATTCATATTGTTTATAGATGACCTTTCATTTAACGAGGATGAAGGAGAGTATAGGGAATTAAAGGCTTTGTTGGAGGGGAGGATACAGCCTTTACCTAAAAATGTGGTCATATATGCTACTTCCAACAGGCGTCATCTGATAAAAGAGATGTTTTCAGATAGAAAGGCCCAAGACAACGGAGAGGTGAGGATGCAGGATACTCTCCAGGAAAAGTTATCCTTGGCAGATAGGTTCGGAATAACTGTAATATATACAGCTCCAAACCAGAGGGAATATTTGGATATAGTATTTGGACTTGCTCGTTCCAATGGGATAAATATGGATAGGCAAAAGCTAAATCAAATGGCTGTTCAGTGGGAGATGAGCCAAAACGGCAGGTCGGGAAGGACAGCGCGGCAGTTTATCGATTATTTAAAAGCAGAGATGGGGCAATAGATAGGCTGAAAAGCCAGCAAGGGACTAGAGTTATTGGCTAGTCCCTTTTTTTATCATTAGATATTGCAGTATACATAAATGGCATATACAATATAAGTAAATTAAAGTTCATGGATAGATTTACTGCTAGTCGGTCTGTGCATGATATTACGGCAATAAGGAGGTGAAGGTTTGAAAGAACGTATACTTGTTGTGGGAAGTCTTAACATGGATATGAGCATATACACAGATAGGATACCCCGCACCGGAGAGACCTTGAGCGGAAGGAGCTTTATAATGAGCCCAGGAGGCAAAGGTGCAAATCAGGCAGTTGCTGCCGCCAGGTTGGGTGGCTTTGTTTCCATGGCAGGCTGTGTTGGTGCTGATACCAATGGAAAAGCATTGTTAAAAAATCTTAAAGACAACAATGTATATACAGATCATATAAGACAAGTACAAGATAAAACTACAGGAGTGGCTGTGATAATAGTAGATAAAGATGGGGATAATTCTATCATATTAGATGCTGGGGCCAATGCAAGTATGGATATTGAATATATATCCCATATAGAGTATGTAATACGTGAAAGTGATTATATTCTAATGCAGTTGGAGATACCCATGCCTGTCATAGAGTATGTATGTAAGATTGCAAAAAAACACGGAAAGTTTGTAGTGCTTGATCCTGCTCCTGCGGTGCAGCTTAAAGATGAATTGATGCAAAACGTGGATCTTATAAAGCCTAACGAAACAGAGTGTAGCATACTAACCGGAATAGATGTGAATAGTTTACAAGATGCCAAAAAAGCTGCCGATATATTCATACAAAGGGGTGTTGATCATGTGGTGATAAGCATGGGCGAAAATGGTATATTTTATTTTAATGGCCAATCGGAAATTCATATCCCGGCATTACATGTAGAGGCAGTAGACACTACAGCAGCCGGCGATACTTTTACAGGAGCTTTAGTGAGCAGATTAGCCACAGGGAAGAGTATGGAGGATTCCCTCAAGTTTGCAGTAGTAGCATCAGGGCTTGCGGTTACCCGAAAAGGGGCACAAAGTTCAATACCTTGTTTGCATAATGTGGAAAAATATATGAGGCGTGAATTATAATTCACACCTCATATTGAATAAAAAATCACTATTTGGGGAAATATGGAACTACATAGAAATAAGAGAGTCTGCTGGGAGCATATCAGGTTTTATGTGGCAATTGCTACCAAAAATAGAAAGAGGATAGAAAAGCATGGAGGAACGGAATATTCTATGTGATTTGATATGGCTTTATAAGTTTGAGAACAATGTCCTTGTGTTTTATCGAGCTCAGTATAATAAAATGAAGCTGATAGATAGAGAATTTTCTTGTACTTTACTGGAATTTTCTAAAAAACATGAGGAACACATAGAATGGTTAAGTCAGTATATAAATGAATTGGGAGTACAGCCGGATATACAATGTGAAAACATGAACAGGTTGGTTAGGATGGTTGCAAGATATAATCAAAAAGATGTGATTTATCAAAACTTATTGAAGATGGACATAGTTTTGCAGCAAAAGTTGTGCAAGGATTATCATAAAACAGTATCCGGGAATGATGACTTAAACCTATATATAAGCCAATTGCTGTTTGAAGTTATGGAGCAGGAAAAAAAGTTTTTAGAGTATTTCAAAAAAATATTACCCAAAACGGCAAAACTTTGATAAAATGGTGATTGTGACCATTATGTTGAAAAGGAGTAATGAAAATGCCTTTAGTTTCAAGCAAACAGATTTTATATGACGCTATGCAAGGTGGATACGCTGTTGCGGCATTTAATGTAGAGAATATGGAGACCGTTCAGGCTGTGGTAGAAGGTGCGGAGCAGCTCAATTCGCCGGTGATAGTACAAACTACACCTTCCAGCATTGCACATACAGGTCTTAAGTTTTTTTATGCAAATGTTTTTACTGCTGCTATAAACAGTGCGATACCTGTAGCTTTACATTTGGATCATGGAGATAGCTATGATTTGGCCGTTAAAGCGATAAGGGAAGGCTATACTTCTCTAATGATAGATGGGTCTAAACTTACTTTTGAACAAAATATAGAGATAACCAAAAAAGTTGCGGACTTAGCTCATATAAACGGTATACCTGTAGAGGCAGAGCTGGGGAAAGTGGGAGGAAAAGAGGATAATATAGAAGTCGATCAAAAAGATGCTATTTATACTGAACCAGATCAGGCTAAAGAGTTTGTAGAAAAGACAGGGGTAGACTATTTAGCCATTGCTATAGGTACTGCCCATGGCATATATAAGGGACAGCCTAAACTGGATTTTGAAAGATTGAAAGAGATAAGGGAGCTGTTGAATATACCACTAGTGTTGCATGGCGCTTCGGGTGTTCCGGATGAGGATGTTAAAAAGGCTATAAAAGGTGGAATAAACAAGGTGAATATTGCAACTGAACTGAGGATACCTTTTACCCAAGCCATTAGAGATAAACTGAATGATGATTTGGAATTATTCGCTCCTAAGGTATATCTAGGTGCTGCCCGGGAGGCAGTAAAGCATGTGGTGATGGAGAAAATAAGGTTATGCGGATGCGATGGTAAGGCGTGAACATGTGATATAATTAAATGAAAAGTACATATATCAAAATAGGTGCCCATACACAGGGAGAATAGGGAACCGGGTGAAAATCCCGAGCGGACCCGCCACTGTAATGATGAGCTGCTGCTTAAGTTATCAAAACCACTGGCCGTTGCCGGGAAGGTTGAGCAGTACCTATGAATCAGAGCCAGGAGACCTGCCTGTTTTGTGAGTTTTATGAGGATGATGGTAAAGTTCTCAAATGCTTTTTGCGTGCATTTGAGAACTTTTTTATTTATAAATAAATGGAGGGATTATCATGAATTTATTTGAGAAAGCGGTAAAAAACATAAGTCCTTTAAACCGGGAGGCTATGAACCAGGTGTCTCAAAGGCTGGATAGTCTTGCAAAACCGCCGGGAAGTCTTGGGATGCTTGAAAAGATTGCAATACAGCTAGGCGGAATAACAGGAGATGTATTTCCAAGGGTTGATAAAAAACTTGTGGCCATAATGGCAGGTGATCATGGTGTTGTCAAAGAGGGAGTGAGCGCCTTCCCATCAGAAGTGACTCCTCAGATGATATTTAATTTTTTGAGCGATGGCGCTGCCATCAATGTGCTGACTAAACATTCGGGGGGAGATATAATCTGCGTTGATGTAGGGGTAGCATCCGATATAAAAAGTGATGATGCCAGGTTTATCAACAGGAAGGTGAAATACGGTACTGATAATATGGCCGAAGGTCCTGCCATGTCCAGGGATGAAGCGATAGCGGCTGTCCAAGTAGGGATAGAAGTTGTTAGCCAACAGGTAAAAAAAGGAGTACAGCTTTTTGGAACAGGTGAGATGGGTATAGGGAACACCACTCCTAGCAGTGCAATACTGAAGGTTTATTCAGATCTTCCTATCCGAGAGTTGGTAGGAAGGGGTACTGGATTGGATGATAACAGATTGAAATTAAAGATGGATACTATTGAGAAAGCTATTGAGTTGAACAAACCTGATCCCAAAGATGCTATTGATGTACTTTCAAAGGTGGGAGGGCTGGAGATAGCAGGCATTGCTGGGTTGATATTAGGAGCTGCATATAATAAAGTTCCTATCGTTATCGATGGATTTATATCTACTGCAGGGGCGTTGATAGCCAGTAAAATACAACCAAAATCGGTAGATTATATGATAGCCTCCCATGTTTCTCAAGAGCCGGGGCACATAGAAATGCTCAAATTGATAGGATTAAAGCCTATACTGCATATGGATATGAGGCTAGGAGAGGGTACGGGAGGTGCATTGGCATTTCATATAGTCGAGGGTGCAACTAAGATACTCAAGGAAATGGCTACTTTCCAAGATGCAGGTGTATCAGGAGCTTTATAATATAGCAAGATATTACTGATTTTAGCATATTTCACTCTTAGAAATTGATATAGGCGTTGTTATAATGATAACAAATGAAAGCTTACCATCTCATATATCAAAGAATAGGGTGATTATATTATGAATTCATTGGAAAGGGTAAACCTAATACTTCAACATAAAGAAGCGGATAGAGTACCGGTATATCCGATAATAAATAGTGTTTCCAGAAAGGCATTGGATATCAGTTATGAAGAATGGACTAAAGATGTAGATCTTTGTGCAGAATCCATTATAAAGACGACAGAAAAGCTAGGATTAGATGTTATAACCACTTTGGTAGATCTTTCTGTAGAAGCTGCTGATTGGGGACAGGAGTTATTATATTTTGAAGATAAGGCAGCATGCCCAAGCAACAATAGGGTTATAAATACTATAGAAGGTTATAAAGACATTAAAAGGTTAGACCCAAGAAAGACTCCTAGAATGAGTCAACATATTGAGTTATGCAAAAAATTAGTAGATGAATGTGGGCGTCAAAAGCCAATAGTAGCTTTTGTGTTTGGTCCTTTAGGGATATTGAGTATGTTAAGGGGATTGGACAATATATTTATGGATATGCATGATGAACCAGAATATATACATTTAGCTTTAAGAGAAATATCAGAAACTATTAAAGAACTGTGCTCGGCAATAATAGAGACGGGAGTTCATGCTATTATGTTTGATACCCTATATGCTTCTAAAAGCATCATGAGTGAAGCTATGTGGGATGAATTTGAGGGAGTGTATATGGAGGATATTGCAAATCATATACATGAACAAGGTTGTATGGTGATGATTCATAATTGTGGACAAGGGCCTTATTTCGACATACAAATTGACAGATTAAAGCCCATAGCATTTTCTTTCTTGCACGTAGCGGCAGAATGCGATTCATATAAGGATATGAAGGATAAATATGGAGATAATCTTACATTGATAGGACATATAGACCCTACCTGGTTATCCATGGCATCGAAAGAGGATATAGTGGCAGAATGTAAAAAAGAAATAGATACCTTTAAAGAAGACGGTGGATTCATATTATCTACTGGATGTGAGTATCCTTCCCCTTTGGATTTTGATAAGGCAATGCTAATTGTAGAAACTGCAAAAGAGTATGGCAGATATTGATAGACATTGATGTTTAGATGTATTATCAGTAAAATAAAACTTTTTAGACTTAATTTGCACATAAAATAATATGCTAAAACGATGGAAAGCCAGGCTTGATATCTCGGTGGAGAAGATCAGGCCTGGCTTTCTATACTTGTGTATGCTTTTGATTTTATGCTATGATTATATATAATATTTTTTCAGGAGTGGTGCATGTGAAAGGGATTATTACGGTAGTAGGAAAAGATAAAGTAGGTATTATTTCTAATGTAAGCAGTGTTCTCGCAGAGAATAATGTTAATATAATGGACATAAGCCAGACCATATTACAGGATTATTTCACCATGATAATGCTGGTAGATTTAAAGGACAGTTCAATCGATATAAGCGATTTACAGAAAAAGATGGATCAAGTGGGAAAGCAGATGAATCTTTCCATAAAGGTTCAACATCAGGACATATTCAAATCCATGCACAGGCTATAAGGGAGGAATTTATCATGATAAATAACAGAGAAATAATCGAAACAATAGAGATGATAGAACATGAGAATCTGGATATAAGAACTATCACCATGGGTATTTCTTTAAGGGATTGTTGTTGTAGTAGCGGTAAGCAATCCAGAGCCAAAGTGTATGATAAGATTACCAGATTGGCGGAAAATCTTGTGAAAGTAGGAGAGGATATCCAAAGCGAGTATGGGATACCTATAATAAATAAGAGAATATCGGTAACCCCCATATCTATCGTTGCTGAGTCTTCTGATGAAGAGGATTATATTGAATATGCACGGGTGTTGGATAGGGCTGCTAAACAAGTGGGGGTCAACTTTATAGGCGGTTTTTCTGCTTTGGTTCATAAAGGTTATACCAGGGGGGATAGGATATTGATAGACTCAATACCTTATGCCTTAGAAGATACAGAAAGAGTATGTTCATCGGTAAATGTTGCATCTACCAAGGTAGGGATAAATATGGATGCAGTTGCACAGATGGGCAGGATAATAAAGAAGACGGCTGAGCTGACTGCCGATAGGGATGGATTAGGGTGCGCTAAACTAGTAGTGTTTGCAAATGTTCCGGAAGACAATCCTTTTATGGCAGGAGCCTTTCACGGGATAGGAGAGCCTGAATGTGTAATAAATGTAGGGGTTAGCGGCCCTGGGGTGGTTAAGCGTTCCCTTGAAAAGGTGCAAGGAGAAGATTTTGGAGTAGTTGCAGATACTATCAAGAAAACTGCCTTCAAGATAACCAGGATGGGGCAACTGGTAGCCAGAGAGGCATCCAGAAGGTTGGGTGTTCAGTTTGGTATTGTCGATCTGTCTTTGGCACCTACACCGGCTGTTGGGGATAGTGTAGCACATATTCTAGAGGAGATGGGCCTGGAAAGTTGTGGTGCACCGGGTTCGACGGCTGCCCTTGCACTTCTAAATGATGCCGTTAAAAAGGGTGGTATCATGGCATCTTCTTATGTTGGAGGATTGAGCGGTGCATTTATACCTGTAAGTGAAGATGCCGGGATGATAGATGCTGTAAAAAGAGGATCATTGAATATTGAAAAGTTGGAAGCTATGACATGTGTGTGCTCTGTTGGTTTGGATATGATTGCGGTGCCGGGGGATACCAGTGCAGAAACGATTTCTGCAATAATAGCTGATGAGGCTGCAATCGGAATGATAAATTCAAAGACCACTGCAGTGAGGATAATACCGGTATCGGGTAAGGATGTAGGCGACCAAGTGGAATTTGGTGGTTTGCTCGGGAGAGCGCCTGTGATGAAGGTCAGCAGATTTAGCAGCGAAAAATTCATAAAAAGAGGGGGCAGGATACCTGCCCCGATACACAGCCTCAAGAATTAGACAGCAACTTTTTTGCCAGTTTTACTGCATTGTTGGCGTCTTCAGCATAGCCATCAGCTTGGATTTGTTGTGCAAAGCTTTGGTTGACTGCTGCGCCACCTATCATGAATTTGCATTTAAGCCTTTCTTTTTTTGCAAGCTTGATTACGTTTTCCATTTCATGCATGGTTGTGGTCATCAGGGCGGACAAACCTATGATGTCCACATCCTTTTTCTTTGCTTGCTCTATTATCTTCTCTGAAGGCACATCTTTTCCCAAGTCTATTACCTCAAATCCGTGACTTTTTAGCATGAGGGCCACTATGTTTTTACCTATATCATGCACATCTCCTTTAACTGTTGCAATCAGTACCTTGTGTTTATTTATTTGACCGGTGTTTTGCTCTGCCACTAGGTGTTTTTCCAGCTGTGAGTAGGCTTGTTTCATCGTTTGTGCACTCAGTATAAGCTGGGGCAGATAGTATTCTTTTTCTTCAAATAAATCCCCTACTTTGTCAATTGCCGGGATCAGGTATTGCTGAAGCAATTTTCCTGCAGGTATATTAGCTTTTATTGCTTGATGTATCAATTCATCTATATTTTCCCTATCACCGTCTATTACTGCATTATATATCTTTTGTTCTATCTTGTTGGATTCTGGTTGTTTTGTTTTTGAGTCTGTTTTACTGCCAACAAATCGTTGTATGTACCTTCTGCCTACAGGGTCATTTGATGCAAGGACATCAGATGCAATCTTTATATTCATTATCAGATCATTATTAGGATTTGCTATTGCAGTGGAAAGGCCTCTTTCTATAGCCATGGCCAAAAATGCGCTGTTCAGCCATTTCCTTTCAGGTAGTCCGAAGGATACATTGGAAAGCCCTATGACAGTGTTACAGCCGAATTGATGAGCTGACCAGTCTATTGTATCCAATGTAATACGGGCTGCATTGGCGTCAGAGGATACTGACATAACAAGACCGTCTATTATTATGTCTTTCTTTGAGAAACCATATTTTTTTGCATGGTCATATATTTTTTGTATCACTTGACATCTTTGTTTTAATGTATTAGGTATACCTTCATCGCTTACAGGGAGCAGTATAAACATTGCTCCATATTTAGCGGCTATAGGCAGCAATTGTTTGATTTTTTTATTTTCAAGAGAGATAGAGTTAATAAGCGCTCTGCCTGGATAAATCCTGAGTGCGGCCTTGATTACGCTAGGATCTGAAGAGTCTATGCAAAGAGGAGTATCTACTGTAGTGGATAGAAGACTTATCGCCCTTTTCATAGTCTCTTTTTCATCTATCCCCGGCATTCCCACATTAACATCCAGTATGTTTGCGCCCATGGCCCTTTGTTGTATGGCAAACTCTTTTATTTTAGATAACTTCCCTTGTACTAGCTCCTGTTGCATTGTTTTTTTCCCTGTAGGATTTATCCTTTCACCTATAATCTTCACAGGGCTGGTTAAGCTTATTGAAACAGCTTTGCTATAGGAGGACAAGACAGAAGTATCTAAATTTTGAACAGGTGAAGGTTCTATATCTTTTATATATTGTTTTATTTCCCTGATAAAATCCGGGGTGGATCCACAGCACCCCCCTATGATATTTGCACCTGCCCGTACAAGTTGTTTAGAATATTTTCCGAATTCAACCTTGTCCATATCAAATTCTGTATTACCGTTTATCAGTTTAGGCATACCTGCATTAGGCTTTGCTATCAAAGGTACTTTTGAGTAAGGTTTTATCTTTTTGATAAGATCTACCATCGGTTCAGGACCGGTAGAACAATTGCATCCAAATGCATCTGCACCTAAACTCTGAAGTGTTATCAAAGCAGCAGTGCAGTCGGTACCGGTCAAGGTTTTACCATTTTCATCAAAAGTCATGGTCACCCATACAGGAAGTTGACAGGTTTCTTTTACCGCTATCAGGGCTGCCCTTGCTTCCTGTATATCTATCATAGTTTCAATTATAAATAAATCTACTCCCCCCTGCAGGAGACCAGAAACTTGTTCTTTAAAGATATCTACAGCTTGTTCAAAATCCAGCTGTCCAAAAGGCTGCACATATTTTCCGGTAGATGAGATATCACCTGCAACCAATGCGTTTTTTCCTACAGCTTTACGGGAGATAGTAGCCAATTCTTTGTTTAGTGCTATTACCTGACGGTCTAAACCGAATTGTTTGAGTTTTATCCTGTTAGCCCCGAATGTACATGTATAGACTATATCGGAACCCGATTCCATATACGATTTTTGAAGATCTATAAGAATATCAGGATTGTCCAGCACCCACTTTTCAGGGCATATGCCTGTAGGCATTCCCAGGGCTTGCAGATGGGTTCCTGTTGCTCCGTCCAGAACTATTATTTTTTCATTCACCGATTTTCCTCCTTTTATTTTCAGATTACCCTTTTTAGTATTTGTACGATCATCTCTACTCTATTAAAAGGTGTGACAATATAGAATCCATCCATATATGATTTTATCTCTTGTGCAATATTGCACGCTATTTCTATACCTATATCCTGTGCCTGACTTCTATCCATATCAGGTGAGAACATATTTATATATTTTTCCGGGATCTGTATACCGTGTACTTCGTTATTTAAAAACATAGCATTTCTATAACTTACCAGCGGCATTATCCCGCCTAATATTTTGATATCCTTGGAACGATTTATGTTTTTTATATTTTTTGTAACTTCCGGCTTGAATATAGGCTGAGTGAGAAAGAAGGTTGAGCCGGCTTGGATTTTTTTATGTGTTCTGGAAATTTGCATCTCCATATTAGCAGCGGCTAGGTTTAATGCTCCTCCAATGATATATGGGTCGTGTTTAAAATGTTCTTTATTCATTTCGGAGATCATTTTCATCAGACTTATGGAATTCAGATTAAACACACCCTTTATTTCGCTTTTTTTACCCCCTGGAACAGGGTCTCCGGTAACTGCTAATATATTGCGTATTCCTTGAGCGTGGGCTGCCAGTATATCGGATTTTATGGCAATTATGTTTCTGTCCCTGCAACATATGTGGGGTACTGTTTCTATGCCTACTTCTCTTTGTATCATAGCTGCCAGCATGACGGAATTCATCCTGGTTCTTGCAAGGGGAGAATCTGAAATCGTTATCACATCAACCCCGTTTTGTTTCAATATATATGCACCCTGGATTATTTTATCCACGCCTGTATTTGATGGAGGATCTAATTCTACCGCGATAGGAAAGTCTTTATGTTTAAGTTTACCCCCTATTTGTTTTTTGTAATATTTTATAGGCACTTTTTTCTTGCCCGATACTTGTTTTTTGCTTTTTTTATAGGAGGGATAATTAATCTTTTTATACATACTTCTTATATGGAGCGGAGTAGTTCCGCAGCAGCCTCCCAGTATTTTTACACCTAAGCTTTCTATATCCATCATTATGTCTGCAAAGTATTCAGCGTTTTGTATATACACTGTTTTTTGATTTTTGACTTCAGGATATCCTGAGTTAGGCATTATAGAAACTATGTCCTCTTTAAAATCAAAGGTCTTTAAAATATTGAATACATGAGAGGGCCCTGTTCCACAGTTGAAACCATATGCATCTATAGTATCTGTAGAACGTATTTCTTGGATTAATCTAGACGCACTTATACCTTTAGTAGTAAATCCATCAGCCATGAGTGCAAATTGAGATATAATGAAAGAGGTAGGTTTCTTATCTTTTATATATCTGGATAGTTCCTTTATATAATCAGTGCTGCTAAAGGTCTCGAAAATGAATATATCCATACCTTGTTCTAAAAATGTATCTATTATGAGTTGATACTGCTCCATTGTTATATCCTTATCAGCCTGGGATTCTTGGTCCAGCAAATCAGGTATTGGTCCTATATCTGCTCCTATAAATATATTTTTACCCTCGGTACATTCATAGGCTATTTGACATGCTTTTTTTATGATTTGTTCCACTTTTTCCCAAGGTAGGTCTAGCGAAAGGGTATTTGCACTGAAGGTGTTTGTTTTTATAAATTTTGCACCTGCATTTATATATTCCATATGTATTTTTTTTATCAATTCGGGCTGAGTGATATTGGCTATTTCTGTATACATTGCATCTTTTCCACTTAACTTGGAATAATATGTCCCCATTGCACCATCTGTGAGTAATACATTATTTTTGAGATAATCTTCTATCATATTACAGCCCTCCATTTAAGATTAAATTAGGTTTATTATATACAAAAACACAAAAATTGCAACATTGGTATTTATTGATATACTTTTATGTGTTATAATCTGTTTCAAATGGAAATGTAGCTGCCGACAAAAATATTAATTTTGGGGCAGCGATTTTTGTAGATAGGAACCTTTAACAATAAAATATTTATATTTTTTATTTAGGTGGGGTCGGATTTGAGGATAAGATATTTACTAAATAAACTATTGTTCGGCATACCTCAACTTGAAGGCTATAAATACAAAAGGGATTTAGATTTATTTATTCTTGAGGGAATATCCAGCATATCGGCCACTGTGTTAACAGGTGGGGCATTCTTGTCGGGGTATGCTCTTTTACTAGGAGCTTCTGATTATCTGGCTGGTATAATATTGACTTTTCCCCTGCTTGCCAATTTATTCCAAGTTTTTTCTGCTATGCTGTATGAAAGACTGGAAAGTAGAAAGAAGACTGTTATGATATTGTTGATATTGTACAGAGCATTTGCATGTTCTGTAATATTTATTCCCCTTGTCTTTCCAGACCACCTTCAAAAATATGTTTTAATGATTTTTGTATTTATTTCATTTTTAAACCTTTCAGTACTTGCACCAGCATTAAATAATT
Organism: Clostridia bacterium; assembly: GCA_028698525.1. Taxonomy (NCBI): domain Bacteria; kingdom Bacillati; phylum Bacillota; class Clostridia; species Clostridia bacterium. The sequence continues at coordinate 41,757 of JAQVDB010000002.1, read as the reverse complement.
GGCTAGTGAGTTTAATACCTTATAATGTAAGAGGAAGATATCTTTCAAAAAGAGAATCTTTATTCCAGACTGCATCTATGATTATATCTCTTTTGATGGGAAGGGTGCTAGATGTTTTCGGAGGTGGATATTCAGGTTTTATTCTAGTGTATGCAGTGGTATTTTTGGCATCATTGTTGAATATTTGGTTTTTATATAAGATTTATGAGCCACCGGTGGAAAGGAAAAATTTAAATCCTATAAAGATCAATGAATTGTTTGCAGAGCCGTTTAAGAATAAGAAATATATGAGCTTTGTGGTGTTCTGGATGATGTGGTGTTTTTCAGCATGGATGGCCCACTCATATTTAAATGTTTATATGATAAAATATTTGAAACTTTCATATACAAATATTACAGTGCTTATGACTGTACAGCTGATCACGTTGGTATTTTTTGTCCGGATATGGGGCGTTCAAGGAGACAAGACGTGCTGGGAGGACTGTCTTAAAAAGGCATGTATTGTTTTGGCCTGTGCTTTCTATCTATGGGTATTCACTACAAGATCTACTTTGTTTCTTCTTCCTATAGTACATATACTTGCAGGGGTGGGATGGGCAGGAATAAATTTATCATCCTTTAACCTGGTGTTCAGGCTTTCTCCTGAAAAGGGAAGAACGATATTTATAGGATTTAATGCATCCGCTTCTGGAATTGCAGGTTTCTTAGGGCCTGTAATAGGGGGTAGTATAATGGAATACTTTTCGAATACGAGTATCAATTTGGGATTTTTTCAAATAGATAATATGCAAATCCTGTTTCTTATCTCTGCTGTCTGCCAGAGTTTGGTATTGTTATACGGGAGAAATATGAAATATGGAGGGGAAGATTGCGCTAGTTTATAATATAATAAATATTGAATATATATTCGAGAGGTGTGCAGTATGTCAAGTGTCAATATTTTGGTTGTAGATGACGATAAAAATTTATGCAGGATTCTGGAGATATATTTAAAAAAACAAGGTTATAATGTAACGATATCAAATAATGGCACAGACGCAGTAATCAATGTGAGAAACGATATGCCTGACCTTGTGATACTGGATATAATGTTGCCCGGTATGAACGGCTGGGATGTATGCCGGGAGATAAGGCTTATATCCAAGGAGATACCCATAATAATGCTTACGGCAAAAGGAGAGAAGTATGATAAGATAAAGGGACTAGATATAGGGGCGGATTATTATATTACTAAGCCCTTTGATCCGGATGAGGTAATAGCTCATGTTAAGGCTATATTAAGAAGGGTGAAGGGATTTGATGATAAAGGATGCTTAGAATTTCCGGGGCTGAAGATAGATAAAAAATCACGAATTGTAAAAAGGGATGGAAAGGAAATAAGCTTGGCTCCTAAAGAGTTCGATTTACTGTGGTTTTTAGCTAGCAATGAGAGGAAAGTATTCACGCGTCAGCAGCTTTTAGACGAGATATGGGGCTTTGACTTTTATGGAGACGAACGCACTGTAGATACTCATATAAAGAAGCTGAGACAAAAAATAGAAAATGAAGCCAATGGAAGAGGCTGTATACATACTGTATGGGGAGTAGGATATAAGTTTGAAGTCTTATAATATACAATTTTAGTTCAGAAATTCGGAAAAATGCTTTACAATTAATACAATATTTTATAAGAAAAGGAGGTTTTGTGTATGGAAAACTTGAATCCTCAAAGGGAGCAATGGGGGTCAAGGATAGGTTTTATTTTAGCAGCTTCAGGGTCGGCTATAGGCCTTGGGAATTTATGGAGATTCCCCTATATAACAGGCAAAAATGGAGGAGCTGCCTTTCTTTTTATTTATCTCATTATGCTTGTAGTTATAGGTTTCAGTTTAATATTGGCAGAGCTTGCGATAGGCAGACATACTCAAAGGAATACATTGGGTGCATTCAAAAAACTGGATAAAAGATGGACATTTGTAGGTGTAATTGGTATAATTGCAGGATTTGTTATTCTATCTTTTTATAGCATAATAGGTGGGTGGACAATAGCATACATAATCAGATCTTTGACAGGTGCTTTTACAGGGGATACTGCTGAGGTTTTTACATCTCTTATATCCAATCCCTGGGAACCTATAGTTTATCACGGTATATTTATGGCGATGACTGCTGCGATAGTATATGCAGGGATAGGCAATGGTATTGAAAAGGCTTCCAAAATAATGATGCCGGCATTATTCGTATTATTATTGATTGTTGTAGTAAGGTCAGTGACATTGGAAGGTGCCAGCAAAGGTCTTGAGTTCTACTTGAAACCTGATTGGAGTCAAGTGACGGGAAGCACTATATTAGCTGCGATGGGACAGGTGTTTTTTTCTTTGAGTCTGGGTATGGGTTGCATGATTACCTATGGAAGTTATTTGAATCGAGAAGAGAATCTTCCCAAAAGTGCAGCTATAATTCCAATACTTGATACATTGATGGCATTTTTAGCAGGTCTTGCAATACTGCCTGCAGTATTTGCATTTGGAGTGGATCCAGGGGAAGGACCTGCCCTTATGTTTATAACTCTTCCTTCAATATTTGCACAGATGCCTCTAGGGTCTTTCTTTGCTTTTATATTTTTCGTTCTTGTGCTGTTAGCGGCTATCACTTCAGCTATATCGTTGCTAGAGGTATGTTCATCATATGTTATAGACGAATGGGAATGGCCCAGAAAAAAAGCTACCGTTGTGCTTGCTATAGTAATTTTTCTACTTGGAGTGCCGTCTTCCCTATCACAAGGAGCTGTCAGCATAAATATTTTTGGGTTAAGTTTTTTAGATGCAATGGATTTTCTGGCTTCAAATATACTCCTTCCTGCAGGCGGCATGTTGATAGCTATATTTTGCGGTTGGTCATGGGGTATCAAGAATGCGGTGGATGAGATCACAAATCGGGGAAGGCTGAGCTTTAAATTTGCACCGATATGGGGTATAATAATCAAATTTATCGCTCCTATAGCTATATTTATAGTATTCTTAAATGCTACTGGAGTACTTAAAATGATATTAGGAAGTTAAACTTATTTTTTAAAAATGGTTAAAATATAAGTTTTGACTGTCTTTTATATCAAAGCCTATTCCCAAATATCGAAAAAAGCTTTATAATGGATACATTATATATAGGATAACGAATTCTATTACATATACAATAGGTGTATATATTGCCGGCCTAGACTAAGAACACAAGTTAAGCCAAGCTAGACCCAGGGACATATATACACCTTAAACGTATATAAAAGATCTATAATAAGGATTTGTTATCTAATTTCAAATTTAAAGGAGGACTCATATAATGGATAATTTAAATCCTCAAAGGGAGCAATGGGGTTCGAGGATTGGCTTTTTACTGGCTGCTGCAGGGTCGGCCATAGGATTAGGAAACCTATGGAGATTCCCATATTTGACTGGTAAAAACGGAGGAGCTGCTTTTCTTTTTATTTATCTCATCATACTTGTAGTTATAGGTTTTAGTTTAACTTTAGCAGAGCTTTCGATAGGCAGACACACTCAAAGAAATGCATTGGGTGCATTCAGAAAGTTAGACAAAAGATGGGGATTTGTAGGTGCAATGGGCATAATTGCAGCATTCGTTATTTTATCTTTTTATAGTGTAATAGGCGGTTGGACAATATCCTACATGATAAAATCATTGACAGGTGCATTCACAGGGGATACTGCTGAGGTTTTCACATCTCTTATATCCAATCCCTGGGAGCCTATAGTTTACCATGGTATATTCATGTTGATAACTGCTGCGATAGTATATGCAGGGATAGGCAATGGTATAGAAAAGGCTTCGAAAGTAATGATGCCAGCATTATTTATTTTACTATTGATTGTTGTGGTAAGATCGGTGACATTGGAAGGCGCCAGCAAAGGTCTAGAGTTTTACTTAAAACCTGATTGGAGTCAGGTAACGGGAAGTACTATATTAGCTGCGATGGGACAGGTATTTTTCTCTTTGAGCTTAGGTATGGGTATAATGGTCACCTATGGGAGTTATCTGAATCGCGAGGAAAATCTTCCTAAAAGTGCAGTGGTAATTCCTCTATTGGATACGCTGGCTGCGTTTTTGGCAGGACTTGCAATCATGCCTGCAGTATTCGCATTTGGGCTAGATCCAGGGGAAGGACCTGCTCTCATGTTTATAACTCTTCCTTCAGTGTTTGCACAGATGCCCTTAGGATCTTTCTTTGGCTTTGTATTCTTTGCCCTTGTATTTTTGGCAGGACTTACATCTTCCATGTCTCTGTTAGAGGTGTGTTCATCATATGTTATAGATGAATGGAATTGGCCAAGAAATAAAGCTACAATTATTTTGGCAATTGCGGTATTTGCGTTGGGTGTACCGTCTTCGCTATCCCAAGGAGCAGTTGATATAACAATATTTGGCAAAAGCTTTTTGGATGCTGTAGACTTTTTAGCATCCAATATACTCCTTCCTGCAGGGGGATTATTGATAGCCATATTCTGTGGTTGGAATTGGGGTATCAAAAATGCTGTGAAGGAGATCAGCAACAATGGGAAGCTGGATTTTAAGCTTGCACCGATATGGGGTATAATAATCAAATTCATCGCTCCTATAGCTATATTTATAGTATTCTTAAATGCTACCGGAGTACTTAAAATGATATTAGGAAATTAAACTTATTTTAAAAAGCGCTTAAAACTGATGTTTTAGGCGTTTTTTATACAAGAAAAATGTGTAAACCAAAGGATGTAAAAAGGCATAGGAAATATCCATTAAAGAATTACACGTTATTGCATGTTGTAGAAAAATAAGGTTTTATGAGTTATAATAAAAAAGAACAGTAAAATTTACTATCAAAAAATTTAGCAGGTGGTCTTTCAAGATGTATGATAGCTGTGATGTGAAATCCAAGTTAAGGAAAAGCGGATATCGACTTACAAGTCAGAGGGAGAATTTGATAGAGATTCTATGCGAAGAACCGGATTATTTATTTTCGCTCAATGATATATATAGCAAGGTAAAATCACATTACAAGGATACTACTTATTCAACTGTATATAGAAATATAGAAGTATTGGAGCAAGCAGGTATTATAAAAAAGGTGGTTGCTAGCAGAAAAGCTGTTAAGTATAAGCTGGAGTGCTGCAGTGAGCACCATCATCATGTGATATGTAAGAAATGCGGAAGAACAGCTACCGTCGATTTTTGTCCAGCAGAATTTATTTCAACATTGTCTGATTCAGAGACGTTTATAATTACAGATCATGTATTTGAGATGTATGGGTACTGTAGAAAATGTTTTAAAAATTTATCTAGGAAAGATAACATATAGTAATACTTTGTTTTGTTGTTATGCAATATAATGAAGTATATCGAAAGGTTTGGGCAATCATGTTATACAGTGGGAATATCAAATCTAAATTTGATAGTTTTGAGCAGATGGTCAATCCTTTTTATAATAATCTTTATAGGTATATTTTTTTGATTTTAAGGAATGAATATGCTGCTGAAGACGTCCTTCAAAATACATTGATAAAAGCTTTTAAAAATTTAGATTCGCTCAAGGATGAAAGCAAATTCAAAAATTGGATATTTACAATTGCAAAGAATGAATCCATGTCATGGATAAAAAAACACAAAAAATATGTTGCTGTGGAAGAAAACACGCTAGAATTCATTTCCAAAAATGAGGATTATTATTTGCCCGAAGATTTTATTATAAGGGAAGAAACCAAAAAGATTGTAATAGATATAATAAATAGCTTGGAGCCCAAATATAGAGATGTCATAATATTAAAATATTATAACCGATTGACTGAAAATGAAATATCCAAGGTGCTCAATATAAAACGTGGAACTGTTAAGAGCAGGCATAAAAGAGCGAAAGATCAGATATATAAAAAATTAATAGCGAATAGATATGTAAATAATAAAAACGAGGGGTAGCATGTGATGTTTATTCCCTCTTTTTTTACTGAAATAGTATGTATAGATAACGGAAACGGAGGAATGGTATGAGATCATCACGAAGCAGCATAATGTTTATTTTAGCAGCAGTTATGATTCTAATAATGATTACCATTAGTGCATGTACAAACCAAAAACAAATAAAGAGACAAGATTTTGCTATGGGTACAGCGGTAGATATTGAAGTTTATGGAGTGAATGCAGAAAAAGCTGTTCAAAAAGTATTTGAAAAGATTAATGAGATTGACAGGCTGATGGGTGTAAACATACAGGATAGCGATGTTTCAAAGATAAATAAAATGTCGGGTATATCCCCGGTAAAGGTAGATAGGCAGACATTGTATGTTATGCAAAAGGCAGTACATTATTCTCAATTGTCGGATGGGAAATTTGATGTGTCTATTCAGCCTTTAGTTGAGCTATGGGACATAGGACATCAAAAAGATAATGATATTCCTGATGAACAAAAGGTAAAAGAAATATTAGGTTATATAGGGTATCAGGATATTGAAATAGATGAAGATGGATGTGTCATTTTTTTAAAAAAAAGAGATATGGGCATAGACTTAGGAGGCATAGCAAAGGGCTATGCAGCTGATGAGGCAGCAAAAATCTTAAAGGATCAAGGAATAAAAAGCGCTTTTATAAGTTTAGGAGGAAATATTTTTGTCATAGGTTCCAAGTCTGACGGATCGCCTTGGAAGATAGGTATACAGCATCCTAGAAAACCCAGAGGTAACGTGGCGGCAGTTGTAGAGGTGGAGGATAAGTCTGTTGTAACTTCTGGTGATTATGAAAGGTTTTTTAAATCAGGTGGAAAAAGATATCATCATATTTTAGACCCTGATACTGGGTATCCTGCGTGGACTGGGTGTATAAGTGCTACAGTGGTGGCAGATAGATCAATAGATGCTGATGCGCTATCTACTTCTATATTTTTGTTAGGTCCTCAAAAAGGGTTGGAACTGATAGAGAACATGGATAATACTGAAGCGATAATAATCAATGATAATATGGAGGTACTGGTTTCAAGTGGTTTAAAAGGCAAAGTAAAAATAACAAGTGAGGATTTTAAATTAAAATGAAAAAAGGGGATATAATAGCTTTAATATTGATCGCTGTTGCTATCATAAGTGCTTTTTTGATTACCAATTTGCTTAACAAGGAGAAAAGTCCGGATTTTGTAGAAATAACGGTAGATGGAAAACTTTATGATAAATTAGATTTGAGACAGCAAGATCTAAAAAAAACAATAAAAATTCAGCAGGATGATGGGAAAATAAATATTATAGAAATAGAAACTGGAAGGGCAAGGGTAAAAGAGGCCAATTGTCCAGATGAAGTTTGTGTGAATACAGGATGGATAGATAGTCCAGGTGAGACTGTAGTATGCTTGCCCAACAAGGTTGTCATCAAAATTATAGGTGAGTCAGAGGATATTGATGGGATTAGCTATTGAAAAGGGGCAGTATTAATGGCGAATACAAAAAAGATTATATTACTTTCTATACTTATATCCCAAGCATTAGTCCTTCATTTAGTGGAAGCATATATACCTGTGCCTTATGGGATACCCGGTATTAAGCTAGGACTTTCTAATATCATAACACTGATGGTTTTGGTTTTATACGGATTGAGAGAGGCAGTAGCAGTTGTATTAGTCCGGACTTTTCTGGCGTCTATGCTGGGAGGTATGCCTACTACTTTTTTTTATAGCGTTGTTGGAGGATTATTGAGTGCTGTAGTTATGGGGATTATGTATAAAAAGTATAACAAGTTTTTTAGTTTGACTGTAATAAGTATAATTGGGGCGATATTCCATAACATAGGTCAGCTTGTTGTGGCTTCACTAATCATAAATAATTTGGGTGTTTTTTCTTATCTGCCTGTACTTTTAATATCAGGTACTATTACAGGCTTTTTTGTGGGATTGGTGGCAAGTTACCTGGTTCCATTTATTAAGAATATATAAATGGAACCATTACTTATACAGTATTTTTTTGATCTATTCTTTTATTATAGTAAATTTACAACAAGGGGACGGCTGTTATACTTCTTCTCTCCAAAACTTGGGTGTAAAAAATACGATTAAGGTGAACAATTCTAGTCTTCCCAACAGCATAAAGAATGACAGCAACAGTTTGCTATATGGGCTGAATTGGCTGTACGTACGTGCAGGACCTGCAAAGCCAAAACCGGGACCAATATTTCCAAGGGTAGCGGCTACTGCACTGGAGGCATCTATCAATCCAATTCCTTCTAAGGAAATTATCAAGGTTCCTATCAGGAAAACAATTATATAAAGTACAAAGAAACTGGCTATGCTAGACAGAGTATTGGATGATATGGAGCGAGGCCCGATCTTTACCGGGATGACGGCTCTGGGATGAAACACTCTGGATATTTCCTTTTTCACCAATTTTAATAAAACTAACACTCTAATGCTCTTTATTCCTCCGCTAGTAGAGCCGGCACAGCCGCCTACGAACATAAGGATGAACAGAATCCCTTTGCTGAAGGCGGACCATTTATCATAATCTACAGTGGAATAACCGGTAGTGGTTATTACAGAGCTTACTTGAAACAAAGCGTCTTTTATGGATTTTGCTACATCGTGATATATGTTGGTATTGATATCTACAGCGATGAGTATAACCGAGATTAACACGATGCCTAAGTAGAATTTCAGTTCTTCGTTGTCCAATATATCACGCCACTTTTTTTTGTATAATGCGAAATACAAAGAAAAGTTTACTCCGGACAGCAACATGAATATTGAGATGACAACGTGTATATAAGCGCTGTCAAATCCTCTTATGCTGGCGTTTTTGGTGGAAAATCCTCCTGTTCCTACAGTGCCGAATGTATGGACGGCAGCCTGATAGAGGGACATTCCGCCTAGTTTTAATAAAATTATTTCCAAAAGGGTGATGCCCATGTATGTGGTATACAGTATTTTGGCTGTGTCTTTAATTCGAGGAACTATCTTGTTGGCAATAGGCCCTGGACTTTCCGCTTTAAATATCTGAAAACTTCCCACACCCATGGCAGGAACAACAGCCAACGTAAAGACCAGTATTCCCATTCCCCCTATCCAGTGGGTGAAAGATCTCCAAAACAACAAACCCTTGGGCAGTATTTCCACATCATCTATGATGGTGGCTCCTGTGGTTGTAAAGCCGGAGACTGTTTCGAAAAATGCATCTATGAATGAGGGGATGCTTCCGGAAAATATAAAAGGCAGACACCCGAAAAAGGATGCTGATATCCATCCCAGGGAAACGATTGTTATTGCTTCTTTTGCTTTAAACTTATTGTCGGATACAGCTGTTCTGGATAAAACGTATCCGCATATTCCTGTTACCAAAATGCTGATAATAAAAGCTGTTTTATCCTGCTGTCCGTAATATAATGATAATAAAAGCCCGGGAACCATCCCTATGGCTTCAAATATCAATAAATTTCCTTGTATTTTTAGTATAATTCCGTAGTTCACTGAATGGTCCCCCTTTTTTAGGCGTAAAAAAATGCTTTAATACCGGTACCTCCGAGGTAAGACAAAAGACTACAAATCTATCTCCGGGCATTATCACTGAATTTCCGTTAGGGATGATGACTTGCCCGTCATGGATGATGGAGCCGATGATGATGCCTTTTGGAAGGCCCAGTTTTGATAGAGGCTTTCCTATAATTGATAAACTCTCTGACGCAATGATTTCTGTAACCTCTGCTTCACCGCCTAGAAGAAGGGATACTGATACCACCTTGCCGCCGCGGATGAATTTCAATATGTCGCTGGCAGTGATATCTAGAGGATTCACCGCTGCATCAATATCCAGTTTTTCTATTATTTGAGTATAACTTTTCCTGCTCACTTTGGCAATTGCCTTTTTAACACCGGATTGTTTGGCCATCAACGCCATGAGCAGGTTGGCTTCGTCATAACCTGTTATGCCGATGAATGCGTCTGTTGAAGCCAAGTCTTCCTCCTCCAACAGATTTGTGTCTGTTCCATCTCCGCATATGACAAGGGTGTCGTTCAATTCTTCCGAAAGATATTCACATTTTTGTCTGTTCTGTTCTATGAGCTTGACTGATATACCTAGACGAGTCAATTTTTTAGCTAAATAGTATCCTATTTTGCTTCCACCCAATAGCATGACTTTCTTTATATGATTTCTAAAATCAGGAATGTTGCTGTTTTCTTCCTTCAATCGGTCGATATTATCCTTTTCCCCTATGATATAAATTATGTCTTCTTCTTTCAGTTGACTGGACCCGTTGGGAATGAATATTTTATTATCCCTGAGTATTGCTGTAATCAGCAAGCCGTCTATATTTTCTATATCCATTATTCTTTTTCCTATGAATTTAGGTAAATTGGATATTTTAAAGTCTACCACCGATACTCTGCCTTTTGCAAAGTTCCCTGAATAAAATGTATAGCTCTGCAATAAATATCGAACGATTTCGTTTGCAGTGGCTAGTTCCGGGTTGACAACATAGTCGATCTCCATCTCCGATTTAATGAAACTGATTTGCTTAGTGTATTCAGGACTTCTAATTCTAGCCACTGTTTTGCCGCATCCTAATTTTTTTGCCAGAGAACAGATGATGATGTTGGTTTCATCGCTATTTGTAACGGCGATGACTATATCATAAGATTTGATGTCTAATTCTTTCAACACTTCGATCTCTAGACCGTTTGCTTTCACCGTCAATACATCCAGATGGTCCTTGACATCCTCTATCACGTTTGGATTTGTATCGATTATGGTAACATCTATGTCTCCATTCACAAGGGATTCGGCAATTTTGTAGCCTAGCTTACCTGCTCCGACAATCGCTACTTCCATTTGAAACACCCTTCCTAGTATTTCTTCAACATTAATTAACTATGGTGCTTTTATTAATTCGGTATTATTGTAGCATATATGCCTCGGTTTTGCACCAGGCTTAAAGAGTGTATTTTATGGGGATATGGGATTATATTAATATTAAAAGAGTCTAAGTGACTTCATCGTGTTCCCTCTAGGAGTTTCTCCCTTTATTATGCAATAAAAATAAACACAAAAATTGTTTGCATTGTCCGGACAGTATCCTTAATGTCTTTAATGGTTGACAAGTTAGAATAGTTTATATAATATTAAATAAAAAAGCATGTATCTATGAAGGGAAACAGTAGAAAGAAGTGTTCCAAGAGAGTGGAACCCGTGGCTGAAAGGTTCCTGAACCGCCTTTTTTCCAACCCGTCCCCGAGTATATATCCTGAATTTTTAGTAGGGATATACGGAGCATTACCGTTATATTTTTAAAGTGGGAAAATATTTTTATGTTTTCCAATTAGGGTGGTACCACGGAGAATGACCTTCGTCCTTTTGGGGGGCGAAGGTTTTTTATATTATAAAAATTAGGAGGATAAATTTAAATGGCAAAAAAAGAGCAACAGGAGTTTGTTGAACATATTACCTCAAGGGAAGAGGATTTTTCACAATGGTACACTGATGTTATATTAAAGGCTGAACTGGTGGATTATTCCCCAGTAAAGGGCTGTATGGTAATAAAACCGTATGGATATGCTATATGGGAAAATATACAGAAACTATTGGATGAGAGGTTTAAGGAAACAGGACATAAGAATGCATATTTTCCATTGTTTATACCCGAAAGTTTATTAAAAAAAGAGCAGGATCATGTAGAGGGTTTTGCACCTGAGGTTGCATGGGTAACTCACGGAGGAAATGAAAAACTCAACGAGAGGTTGGTGGTAAGACCTACTTCTGAAACTATCATATGTAGTATGTATTCAAAATGGATAAAGTCGTATAGGGATTTGCCTGTACTTTTGAACCAATGGTGTAATGTAGTGAGATGGGAAAAGAGTACGAGACCTTTTTTAAGAACATCAGAATTTTTATGGCAGGAAGGGCATACTGCACATGCAACTGAACAGGAGGCTCAACAAGAGACTTTGCGCATGTTGAATGTTTATACCGATTTTGCAGAAAATGACTTAGCTATGCCTGTTATAAAAGGGCAAAAGACAGAAAAGGAAAAATTCGCCGGTGCTCTTACCACATATACCATGGAAGCCATGATGAGCGATGGTAAGGCATTGCAAGCAGGTACTTCTCACAATTTAGGACAGCATTTTGCAAAAGTTTTTGATATACAATACCTTGATAAGGATGGACAGCTCAAGTACGTATATCAAACCTCATGGGGTGTATCCACCAGACTGATAGGTGGTATAATAATGGTTCATGGGGATGAAAGAGGGCTGGTGTTGCCTCCAAGAGTTGCACCAGTTCAAGTGGTAATAGTACCTGTAGCCATGCATAAGGAAGGAGTGTTGGATAAAGCGAATGAGCTATTTACTATATTGAAAAAGTCAGGTATAAGAGTAGAGCTGGATGATAGGGATACCTATACCCCCGGCTGGAAATTCAATGAGTGGGAATTAAAAGGCGTTCCGGTAAGGCTGGAGATAGGCCCAAGAGATATAAAGAAAAATCAGGTTGTATTGGTGAGAAGGGATACAGGTGAAAAGTTGTTTGTATCAATGGACAATGTATCCCAAACAATAGATCAACTACTAGAACAGGTCCATGATGGAATGTATAACAAGGCAAAGAAATTCATGGAGGACCGTACATTTAACGCTGAAAACATCCAACAATTGAAGGATATAGTAGACAATAAAAAGGGCTTTGCAAAGGCTATGTGGTGCGGGAGCAGGGAATGTGAAGATAGCATAAAAGATCAGACTGGTGCTACCAGTAGATGTATGCCTTTTGATCAGGAACATATAAGCGATACATGTGTATGTTGTGGGGAAAAGGCTGAAAAGATGATGTATTTTGCAAAAGCATATTGATAATATATGTATTCTATAAAAAGATAAGTGATTAGAGACATTTTTTTGGGGTATCTAGTATATAAATGTGTTATAAAAGAGTAAGGGAGGAAGTTTTATGTCAGAAAACAAAGGAGGATTCTTTACTGGCGTAGTTTTTGGTGCAATTTTAGGAGGTATAACAGCATTGCTTTTAACACCTAATACGGGAGAAAAGAATAGAGATATACTCAAAAAAAGAGGCAATGAAATAAAAGATGCTATTTTGGAAAAAGGAAAAGAGATAGGGATAGATTTAAACCAGACAGAAGAATTAGTAGAGCAAAAATATAATGAGTATAAAGATTCGGGAGAAAAAACGACTGAAATGGTTTCTGAAGAGATGGAAGAGTAGATAATATATCCGGTATTGGAGGTTATGGTTATGGCTTTTAATGTGGAGTGTACCAAAAATGAAGCACAAGGTAATTGGTATGTAAAGGTCGAAGGTGAAGTAGATGTTTATACGGCGCCAAAGTTAAAAGAGAAACTTTTGGATCCGATAGAAAAAGAAAAGACAGATTTGGTAGTGGATATGCATGATCTTGTATATATTGATAGCACAGGCTTGGGAGTATTTATAGGGGTTTTGAGAAGGGTTAAAGAGTATAATGGAAATATAGTATTAAAAGGCCCTAGAGATAATGTGAAAAGGCTGCTAGAGATAACGGGTTTAAACAAGATTTTTATTGTCGAGGAGTGAATTTATTATGAATAGTTTTTCCCAAATTGCCGCATCCAGCGAAGATTGCATATATGATAAAATCCAACTTATACTTCCTAACAAACCTGAATATGTGAGTGTTGCAAGGTTGACTGCGTCCGCTATCGCTAATAGGGTTGGATTTAATATAGAAGACATAGAAGATATTAAGGTAGCAATAGCAGAGGCTTGTACTAATGCAATACTTCATGGCTGTACAGAATGTGAAAACAGTTTTGTTATTGATTTCAAAGTTGAACCGGGGAATATAGAAATAACTGTTAAGGATAAAGGGAAAGGAATGCAGGTCGATAAATTAAAAAAGCCTGATCTATCCAACCCTAAAGAAGGGGGGCTTGGAGTATTTATAATAAAATCTCTCATGGATGAAGTGGAGTTAAAGTCTAATGAGGGCAGAGGTACTGTGCTTACAATGAGAAAATCTGTTACGGAGGAGGAGTAGGTATGCCTGAAAAAAACGGTTTAGAAAATTCCTCCGCTTATGAAGGGGATAAAGCATTATTTGCTGAGTACAAAGCTACAAAAGACAAAGAGATTAGGGATGAATTGGTTCACAGATACCTTTATATTGCTGAAATAATTGCTAAAAAGTATGCTAATAGAGGAATAGAGTATGATGATATATATCAGGTGGCAAGTTTAGCGGTTATAAAGGCGGTAGAAAGATATGACGTCGACAGAGGATATGAATTTTCCAGTTTTGCTACCCCGACTGTTATTGGAGAAGTAAAGAGATATTTTCGCGATAAAGGTTGGGTTATAAGAGTACCCAGGCGGATACAGGAGTTAAATTATAAAATAAATAAGTCAAAGGAAAAATTAACACAAAAATTAAAAAGAACTCCTAAGGTCAGTGATATAGCTGAATATTTAGGTGTAGATGAAGAAGAGATATTGGAAGCTATGGAATCTGGACAAGTCTATGCACCTCAGTCTATTGAAGCTACTTACGATAATTTAGGCGATGATAATGATTTAAGCTTGCTTGAATTGATTGGGAGAGAGGAAAAAGGATTGGTGGACATAGAAAATAAATATTTCTTAGATGATTGTCTTTCAAGGTTAAATCCGCTGGAGAAAAAGATTATAAATGCCAGGTTTTTTGAGGAAAAAACGCAAAACAAGGTTGCTAGTGAGCTGGGGGTTTCTCAAATGTATGTATCTAGGATGGAGAGAAGGATAATAAAGAAGCTCCAGGGATACTATAAGCAAGTTGTTAACTCTTAAATCAGGGAGGAAGAATTTATGGAAGTAGCTCTTTGGGAAGTTGGTATATTACTTATGGGAATAGGCATATTTATCGCCTGTATTTATGTTTGCAATACATTAAAGAATGCAAATAACTCAATAAAACAGATAACAGATATGATATCAAACCGTGAGCAGGAGATTTCTACTACTATAGAAGAGCTTCCTGAAACGGTGAACAGCCTAAAGGAATTGACTACTAATATCAATGATAAAGTAGACGAGCTAGACGATGTGATAGCCAATATAAAATCAATTACTGATACTGCAAATACATCGGTAAAGACAATACAGAAAGCAGTTGTTCCACCTATCATAGAATTTACAAGTTCTATTGAAGGCATAAGAGGAGCAGTAGGTTTTTTTAATAAATTTTTTGTAAACAGGAGGGACAAGGCCAATGAAAAAGCCTAAAATTAGTAAAGGAGTTATAATAGGACTGTCTTTGGGTTTTTTAGCTACTTATGTATACAAAAAGTCATCTGGTCGGGATTGTCTCCAGGATGTAAAGTCCATCATGCATCATGTAGAAAGAGTTAAGCAAGTGATTGGAGAGGCTATTGAAGAAGGCATGAGTCAGAAACAGGAAAAGAAAAAAGAATTGGAAAGCTATTTAAACATATGATTGAATGAGAGGTTTGTAATGGAAAAGGCGTATTCTATATTATTAGCTGTAATAGTGGGGGTCTCGGTGGCATTGCAGGGTTCCATAAACGCAGAGCTAGGCAAGTATACTAATTCTAAAATTGCCGCTCTTTTTAGTTTTTTAGTAGGAACGATCATACTTTTAGGTATTAATTTATTTTCAAATAATATAAAAACGATAGGGAATGTATTTAAGGCGCCTCCATACCTTGTAGTCGGAGGTATTTTGGGTGTTATAATAGTTTTCTTTACAATAAAAGTTATGCCGGTATTGGGAGCAGGTGCAACTCTTTCTATAATTGTCATTACACAAGTCATTACCGGCATTGCTATAGATCATTTTGGTTTATTTGGGGTTGATAAGCAGCCTTTAACTGTTGTTAAGGCGGTAGGAGTAGCTTTGCTGTTTATAGGAGTCAGACTTATCGTAAAATAAATATATGAATTTTATATACAAAGAAGTTAAGTTATAAAGATAGAGTAAATTTTTGTTGTTTACAATTTGCGTCGTTTGATGTAAAATATATCATTGAGAGGATATTTGAATATTGGACAATTGATAAATTATTTTGGGGATGTAGCTCAGTTGGGAGAGTACCTGAATGGCATTCAGGGAGTCGTGGGTTCGAGTCCCATCATCTCCACCATTTTATTACAAAAAGAAGAAGCAAAGATAAGCTTCTTCTTTTTGTTTGCTATCTTTAAAAACTCATCAATAATGTGTATAGATCATCTGATAATAATTCTTTAAAAATTCCGGAATAGATGCAATAAAAAAGGGTACTATAATAAATGTCGGGTACGTAATGGTTGAGCCCAGACTTGTATATACTCTAAATAGGGTATATATAGGTCGGCCAAAGATTGCATACAGGTTGAAAGGCTTGTATGCAGTCGGAGGGAAGATTCTATACGGTGGGGAAAAGTTTTATTGTAGTCGATGACCTTTTGAGGCTTGATTGCAATAAGATTCCAACCTATCGTATAGAGTCGAGCAAAGATCATGCAAAGTGCCGAAGATTTTGTCTGGTAATGTTCGATCATATGCAGCCTCAGCTTAACGCATTGGTTGCATATGGTTGTGCAGGTACTTTGCATGGTCGGACAGCCCATTATCATGGGTGGTGACCTGCTCGGTCATAGCCGGAAGGTTATGGCTGGGTAATAAGCGATCCATGGTAGTGCAAGATAGATCATTACGTGCTCGTTTTATTTATAAAGACCCAGAAGTTTTCTGGGTCTTTTGTTGTATGATATTTTACCTCATTTTTCTTTAATACTATCCGTCTTTAGTATATAATATATGAATAGAATTGATATAAAAAAGGAGCGAAAGTAATTTGATGGATGGTATAAATATAGCATTGCTCGGGTTTGGCAATGTAGGAAAAGGAGTCTGGAATATAATCCAGATGAACAGAGATAAGATAGAAAGATATATAGACAAGCCTATACATATCAAAAAAATATTAGTCAGGGATATAAACAAGGACAGAGGTGTGGATGTACCAGGCCAGGTGTTTACCCAAAAATTTGAGGATATAATAAACGACGAGGAAATAGATATAGTGGTAGAGCTTGTGGGTGGAATAGATGGGGCATATCAATATATAAAAAGTGCCCTATTGAAAGGCAAGAATGTGGTGACTGCCAACAAGGCTGTTATCGCTACTAAAGGGGAGGAACTGAGACAATTAGCAAAGCAGCAGGGTGTAAATTTGAGGTATGAGGCAAGCGTAGCCGGGGGAATACCCGTAATAAATAACATCACTAGGAGTCTTTCTGCAAACAAGATAGATAGTATAATGGGGATTATAAATGGTACTACCAATTATATATTAACTCAGATGGGCGATAATGGCATGGATTTTGATGAGGCCTTAAAGCTTGCACAGCAAAAAGGTTATGCAGAGGCTGATCCTACTTCGGATATTGAAGGTGAAGACGCGGCTTTTAAGCTTTCTATATTGATATATATAGTATTTGGACTTACACTTTCTCCGGATGAAATACCTAGAGAGGGAATAACAAAAGTCACCCAGAAGGATATTGAGTATGCTGGTCAGATAGGATATAAAGTCAAGCTTCTGGCTACTGCACGAAGAAAAGGAGATGACTTTATTTATTATGTACATCCGGCCTTGGTTCCTGAAAAACATCCGCTGGCCTCTGTAAATGATGAATATAACGCTCTCTTCATACATGGAAATGCAGTAGGAGATCTGATGCTTCTTGGGAAGGGTGCCGGTTCTATGCCGACAGGCAGTGCCGTTATGGGAGATATTTTGGACATATCTAAAAGGATGGGAACTAGCTATAGATCTGGGAATTTAAACTTAGTTGATAAAAACGGATTGAACACAATAGGGGAAGGCAAGAGCAAGTATTATTTACGAGTGATGGTGGAGGACAAGCCTGGACAGCTGGGCAAGATAGCATCTACCTTTGGAAAATACGGAATAAGCTTGGAATCGGTGTCCCAAAGGGCTAAAGGTGAAGATCTAGTACCGCTTATATTTATAACATATGGAGTAGAGCGAAGTATATTAGATAAAGCGCTAAATGAGATACTAGAAAATGATATTGTACAAAAGGTTGCGTGCATATTAAAGGTGGAAAATATTTAATTATAGATTTATTATCATTTTACATATTTATCTAGTTATAATAGTTAATAGTTAGGGGAAGTGGTTTGAATGGAGATTAAGGATACGAGGGTATATGGCCTTGAGAAGAGTATAATAGTGAGTGGATATCCTATGAGTATAGGGGATGAAGGTTTAAGAAAACAAGGATATAGTGACAAAGACCTTAAAAGGGCAAAAAAGTTAGGCTGTGCCAAGGTAGGCAGCGGGCATGATTGTTTTCTCAAGGGTATTATAGTACAGGCAGATTTTACTGCTCCACAATATTGGTGGTTGCAGTTTCAGAGATATCATTTTGCTGATATAGTTTCTAGCCAGTCTAAAATGCATAGGATAGTACATATGGATATAAGTAATCAGTGTAATGAATATGTGCTGCCGGAAGCGATACAATTGCTCCAGAAGTTAGTGGAAGAATATAAAGAAAATCCTTCTGATGAATTATTTCAGCAGATAGTTTCTAACACTCCTATGGGTCTACAACTTACAGCAGGTATTGTGACTAATTATTTACAGCTTAAGACAATGTATTATCAGAGGAGAAATCATAAACTGAAAGAATGGAAGAAAGTTTGTGATTGGATTGAAGGTCTTCCCTGTATGAAGGATATGGTATTAGTTTAACATGCTTTAAAAATCCGGCACACTTTGAAAAGAGTATCCGGATTTTTTTATTTTGGGCAAAGCTGGGATGGAATTGCTATCTTATAGTTTACTAGAGACCTATGGTATAATACTATTAGTTTTACAAATAAAAGATTAAATAGAAAATCAAATTAAGTTTATAGTAAAAGGATAGATTTGGAGGGGGATAGTATGAAAGGAAATGTTGCTTTAGTAACTGGAGCCAGCCGGGGGATAGGAAGGGTTTTAGCCATGAGATTGGCTGAAAAAGGGGTCAACCTAATGCTTGTCAGCCGTTCGGCCCAAGACCTTGAAACAGTAAAATCTCACGTAGAGCAGCAAGGCATAAGAGCTGTAATAAAAGCTGCAGATCTTGCAGATGCTGATATTCCTTCCCAGATAATTGCAAGATGTATAGAGGATTTTGGGAGATTGGATTATCTTATTAATAATGCGGGCATTGCTATACCTAAACCCCTGTGTGAGACAACTGTCCAAGAATGGGATATGCATATGGAATTAAATGCAAGAGCACCGTTTTTGCTGTGCAAACAGGCTGTTCCCTATTTACAATGCTCAAAAGACGCTACAATTATAAATATTTCTTCTGTTGTAGGGGTCAAGGGGTATGTAAATCAAGCTGCCTATACAGCTTCAAAACATGCATTGATGGGTATGAGCAACGTTTTAGCACAGGAGGTTCAGGACCTGGGAATAAGGGTTCATACAATATGTCCTGGGGGAGTTGCAACAGATATGGTTATCAAGATGAGACCTGATTTGGATGTATCCGGATTGATTAGCCCTGACGAGATTGCGGATATTGTTCTTTTCTTATTGAATCATAGGCACAGCAATGCGGTTATCGATGATATCCATGTAAGAAGGGCGAATAACAAGCCTTGGTTTTAAATGAATTTCAATACCAACTAGGAAGGGAGCAATAAAATGGCAAAGCATATAATATCAGTATTGGTACATAATCAATATGGCGTGGTAACCAGAGTATCTGGCTTATTTACAAGGCGGGGATTTAATATAGATAGCTTTACAGGTGAAGAGACGGAGAATCCAAAGATTTCACGATTGACTATTGTTGCCAATGGTGATGAAAGAGAAGTGGATCAGATAAAAAAGCAAATAAGCAAATTAGTAGATGTAATAAAGGTGATTGAATTAGAACCCCATAAATCTGTATGCAGGGAACTTGTATTGATGAAGGTGGCTACAACAAAAGAAACTAGATCGGAAGTAATGCAAATTGTTGATATTTTTAGAGCCAAAATAGTAGATGTAGATACCAATGCTCTGGTTATCGAAATAACCGGGGATAAGGATAAGGTAAAAGCTATGGAGAAGTTGTTGGCTCGTTATGGAATTATTGAAACTGTAAGAACAGGAACTATAGCTTTACAGAGAGGCAATAAAGGTATAAATGACATATAAATACTGGCATATAGCCAGTATTTATATGATTACTATAGGTAAGCAGAGTTTAAATTTTTTTGATTCTCGGGAAGTGTTCCAACCTATTACAGTATATATTCCTTTCTCTATACTTTTCGGAATGCTGAAAACCTCACAATATCGTATAGTCTTATCCGGTTCTATGATTATTTTTCCTATTGACTGTGTGAAGCATTTATCTTCTGACCATTTCCACAAAGTTTTACCTGATATATGTTTTATCAAAAAATCGTACTGCTGACTGGTATTATAAGTAAGTGCTATATCTTGTCTACCCATATTTGTTTTTAAAAGTGTTGTCTTCAGCCTTTCTCCCATTCTGTAGAAAGTCTTATCTGTTGATATACATATAAATAGAGAATCTGGAATCAACCAATAAGGGCAGGGCTTTATCTGAACAGGGTATGGATAGTATGGTATTGAATATACAGGTATAAGTAATTTTTCCCCTGGGCATATCATGTCAGGGTCTTTTATCTTATTTAGCCTAACTATATCTTGCATGGATATATTGAACTTTAATGCAATATTTTGCAAGTTATCGCCGGACTGAACGATATATTTTATCATTCTTTATACTCCTCCCATACAGTATATTGATATATAATTAGTGTATGATATAACAATAACTTTGGGTATTTTTAAAGGCATTAATAAAATAGGAGAAGATAAATTATGAAGGTGTTATTGACCACTTTAAACTCTAAATATATACATTCAAACTTAGCTATAAGGTATCTCAACAATTATTGTGCTGGTATTGAGAATGTGAATTTTATTTTGCAGGAGTATACAATAAATGATACATTGGATTACATAATAGGAGATATATATTTTAAAGATGTAGAAGTTGTTTGTTTTTCTTGTTATATATGGAACATTCAGCAAACGTTGGTGATTTGCAGACACCTCAAGATGGTAGATGATTCTATAAAGATAATATTAGGAGGGCCGGAGGTATCATATGATTGTGCTGATCTGTTAAGGGAGCATGATTTTATTGATTTTATTGTAAAAGGTGAGGGGGAAGAGAGCTTTCGGGAATTAATAACTTGTATCAGTAAAGATCAGAGTGTTTCTGATGTAGCTGGTATATGCTTTCGGGATAAAGATAGGGTGTTGGAGGCTCAGGATAGAGAGCCTATACAGAATTTGGATGACATACCTTTTCCATATCAGGATATAGATAAATTGATAGATCATTCAAAACTCATATATTATGAATGCTCAAGGGGATGTCCGTATAAATGTGCATATTGCCTTTCTTCAGCTTCAAAAGGAGTGAGGTTTTTTAGTCTGGACAGGGTAAAGAAAGATTTGATGACATTTATACGAGCAGGTGTAGACAAAGTTAAATTTGTAGACAGGACATTTAATTGTAATATGGATTATGCTCTTCAAGTATTTTCATTCTTGATAGAAAATAGCGATAAAACCTCTTTTCATTTTGAAATCAACGGTGATTTGATAGATGACAGGATGATAAAGGTTATAAGTAAAGCACCCCCAGGCCTTTTTCAATTTGAAATAGGGGTACAGAGCACCAACCCAAAGACGCTAGAGAGCATAAACAGGAGGATGGACTTTAAACTTTTAAGTGATAATGTGAAAAAGGTATACGATATGAGAAATATACACCAGCACCTGGATTTGATAGCCGGATTGCCCTATGAAACATATCATTCATTTTCACAATCCTTTAATGATATATACATGCTGAAGCCGGACAGGCTCCAATTAGGCTTTTTAAAGCTGCTTAAAGGAACTGATATGAGGAGGATGGCTCGGGAGCATAGCTATGTTTATACTGATTTTCCTCCATATGAAGTGATGAGCAATGTTTATATGTCATATAGAGAAATAGCAAAGCTTAAAATGATTGAGGATTTAGTTGAAAAATATTGGAACAGTCATGCCTTTGATTGTTCAGTAAAATATATAATTGACAACTACTTTGATTCTCCTTTTAAGTTTTATGAGGAATTTTCGGAATTTTATTTTGCTAAGGGTTATGCCAAGGTTTCTCATAGTAGAAAGATGTTATATAAAATATTGCTTGAATTTTATATAACAAGGATACATCGGGACGCTGCCCTGTTCTGTGACATATTGAAGTTTGACTATCTGAGACAAAATAAAACCGGCAAACTGCCTGAATTCATCAAAGCATATAGCAATCATGTGGATATAAAAAATAGGTGTTTCGAATTTTTAAAATCAAGGGAAAATGTGGAGAAATTTTTGCCACATTTTATTGGAAAATCTGCAAAACATATAATAAGGCATGTCCATTTTGAGCAGTTTGAAAATTATGTTGCGGCATATATCCAGGGATGTAATATAGAAGATATCAGGGATAAGAAGGTAGTCATATTGTTTGACTATAGCAGCAGAAACATATTAGATCAAGCCGATTATAAAGTTGTTGAATAGTGCCAATATAGGATAAAGATGACATCACTGTTATTTCTTTCAAATGCATGCTATGTTTAGCATTTGTTAATCAGATGTATTTATATAATTCCATTTTTATCTGTAAAGTAAAAATATAATGGGTAATACGGATGAAATTGTTAGAATATAAAATGCAAAAATGGATATCATAATAAATGTCGGGTACGTAATGGTTGAGCCCAGACTTATATATACTCTAAATGGGGTATATATAGGTCGGCCAAAGATTGCATACAGGTTGAAAGGCTTGTATGCAGTCGGAGGGAAGATTCTATACGGTGGGGAAAAGTTTTATTGTAGTCGATGACCTTTTGAGGCTTGATTGCAATAAGATTCCAACCTATCGTATAGAGTCGAGCAAAGATCATGTAAAGTGCCGAAGATTATTGGATAATTAAATGCTTATCCGATATTGTTGGTCATATACAGCCGTGAGGTTGTATATGGCTGTGCAGGTACTTTGCATGGTCGGACAACCCATTATCATGGGTGGTGACCTGCTCGGTCATAGCCGGAAGGTTATGGCTGAGTAATAAGCGATCCATGGTAGTGCAAGGTAGATCATTACGTGCTCGTTTTATTTATAGAGAGGAGTCCGAATGTAATATTCGGGCTTCTTGCATATAATCTGTAACATAATTCATGTACATTCATATGATATATTAAAACCTAATGCTAAATAAAGGGGAGTAATTCAAAAAAGCTATTTATTAAAATAGTTTTTGACACTGTTTGCGACATGCTGGCTTATTGTAGCCCGCTTCAGTGCAGGTATCATCCTGGAATGAGACCTTTATTTCAATAATACATCGTGTTGTTGGAATAAAGGTCTTTTTAGTTAGGTTATCAGGAGGTGTTTTTTATGTTAACCCCTAGCCTTGAAGATTACTTGGAAGAGATGTATAGGCTGGAGGTGGAGAAATCTGAGATAAGGGTGTGTGATATTGCTGAATGTTTAAATGTATCCCAACCTTCTGTGGTTAAAGCATTGAAGAAATTGAAAAAACTCAACATGGTATCATACAAACCGTATCGACCTTTAAAATTAACTGAAATGGGCAAAAAGAGAGGCAAGTATCTGGTAGACCGCAATATGCTGATAAAAAAGTTTTTACAGACGATATTTTCCAGATGTGATATAGAACAAGAAGCAGAAGCAATGGAGCATTATCTTAGCAGACATACCATTAAAGCTATGCAGGAATTTATAGAATTTATGGAGCATGACAAAGAGGCTTATGATAGATATAGTTGTTATATACAAGAGAAAATAACACCGTAAATAATAAATTTACGGTGTTATGCTATTCCAAACAACCTGGATAATTGGGTGACTATAAAACACACAATTATAGCTATTAATGTGGTGAGAATAAAAGTTGTAATAGTCCATTTGTTGCTATCGGATTCCTTTTTTATAGTCCACAATGTAGTAGCACAAGGCCAATGTAGCAGAGAAAAAAGCATTACATTTAAAGCAGTAAGCCAGGTCCAGCCGTTATCCATCAGCAGTTGTTTTAGTGCATATAGACTATCTAGTTCTAACATAGCTCCTGTAGACATATAGCTCATAATCAATATGGGTATTACGATCTCATTTGCAGGAAGTCCCAGTATAAAAGCCATTATTATATATCCATCCATCCCTATAAGATGAGCGAAAGGATGTAGGAAATTTGCGCAGATATTCAATATGCTAGAATTATTTATATGAATATTAGAAAACAGCCATATGACTATACCGGCAGGGGCAGCCACCACTACAGCTCTTCCTAGCACAAACAATGTTCTATCAAATATTGATCTTACTATCACCTTCAATACTTGAGGTTTTCTATATGGAGGAAGCTCTAATGTAAAGGAAGATGGTATACCCTTTAATATAGTTTTTGAAAGCAGCCATGATAAAAGCAATGTGATCGCTATACCCAATAATACCATGGACACTACCACCATAGAAGCTATACCTGTTTTCAGGCCAAAAGCAAGACTTCCTCCCATGAATATTGAAGAAAGGGTTATAAGTGTTGGGAAACGACCGTTACAGGGTACTAAATTATTTGTAATCATGGCTATAAGTTTTTCCCTAGGGGATTCAATTATTCTACAGGATATAACACCTGCAGCGTTGCATCCGAAACCCATGCACATGGTAAGGGCCTGTTTGCCATGTGCACATGCCTTGTTAAAATATCGATCTAGGTTAAATGCCACCCTGGGCAAGTATCCTAAGTCTTCGAGAAGTGTAAAGATAGGGAAGAATATTGCCATTGGAGGAAGCATAACTGATACAACCCAAGCAAGGGTTCTGTAGCAACCTAAAACCAGCATTCCGTGCAACCACATGGGAGCATTTATTGATACGAAAAGATTGGTAAGCCTTTCTTCTACCCAAAACAATGCAGCGGACAGCAATTGAGAAGGATAGTTAGCCCCGGTTATTGTTATCCAAAAGATAATTCCCAGCAACAACAGCATAATGGGTAGGCCTGCAATTCTGGAAGTCAGTATTCTATCCAGCTTTCTATCCAAATTATTATAGTCTTTTGAATTGTATTCTATCACATCATTACATATATTTTCTGCATTTTTATATATATTTGAGACTATGCTATCTCTATAATAGGGCTTTATATCGTAATCATCCAAATTTAATGGAATGAACCTTTGATTTTTCATCTGCAATTTTTACCTCCTCGCTGTGGTCTGATTTATTGGGTCTTGTGTATTGATAAATAGATTCAAGAATTTTTTTATCCCCATCAATTATGCGTAGGGCCACCCAACGACTATTCACAACCCCATTTGAAAAAGCCTCTATCTTTGGTTCAAGATTTCTTATCAGATTTTCTATTTGGGTTTCATACCTTATTTCTATTGGATTAGGTTTAATTTTTCCTGTTACAACTTTATATATTATATCCACTAACTTTTCCATTCCCTCCCCCTGTCTTGCAGCGGTGGGCACTACAGGAACACCTAATTTTGTTGAAAGTTTTTCAATATCTATATCTATCTTTTTTCTACGTGCTTCATCCATAAGGTTCAAGCAAAGGATTACATTTTTTGTTATTTCGGTTATTTGAAGTACCAAATTCAAGTTTCTCTCTAAACAGGTTGCATCGGCGACTACTACTGTTGCGTCAGGGTTGTCAAAGCATAGGAAGTTTCTAGCTACTTCCTCTTCTGCAGAATTGGCCAAAAGTGAATAGGTACCGGGAAGATCTACCATCAAAAAAGATTGGTTTTTATAATTGAAATTTCCATAGGCGTTTACTACTGTTTTACCCGGCCAATTTCCGGTGTGTTGTCTAAGACCTGTTAAGTAGTTGAATACAGTGCTCTTTCCTGTATTAGGGTTGCCTGCGAGAGCTATTATATAATTTTCTTTAAACAATTCTATACCCATTGATTTATAGGTCAATTCCATTTTTTATTCCTCCTCTATCACTTGAACTAAGATATTTTTGGATTGCTCATTCCTTAAAGCTATTACTGTCCTTCTTATTTCATATGCTATAGGGTTACCTGAGGGGCTTTTTAGCACTGGCATGATTTTTGAATCTTTGATTATGCCTAGATCAAGCAACCGGCGCCTTTGAGAGCCCCAACAATCCAATTTTTTTACCATTCCAATTTTCCCCATAGGAAGTTTGTGGAGAGGAATTAAATTATCGTTCAAAATTATACCTCCTAAAAATTAGCCTAGGCTAATTTTGGTAAATAAAAATTAATTTAATTGTATAATATGTTATTATGAAAGTAGTTGTTACTGATATGCGATATTTCTATATATAAAATATTAGTTTAAAGGATATATTGATTTATAGACAGCCGGTAAAAACAAAATATATAATTAAATATAACCATAGATATGAGATTAAAGGAGGTGCTCATTATGAATAGAAGAGAGATTTCCAGGATACTCAACGATATAGGAATATTGTTAGAGCTCAAAGGAGAAAATGTGTTTAAGTCCAGAGCATATTATAACGGAGCCAGGATAATCGAGACGCTAGAAGGCGATTTAGAGGAAATGGTGCGCACAGGGGAGTTGGCTAATGTAAAAGGTATAGGAAAAGCGTTATACCAAAAGATAACTGAACTAGTAACTACCGGGGAGTTAGATTATTATGAACAATTAAAGTCATCCTTTCCTGAAGATATTTTTGAATTGTTTAAAATTCCCGGGCTGGGGCCCAAAAAGGTCGCTGTTTTGTACAGCCAGCTCGGAGTTCATAATATAGGGCAGCTGGAATATGCCATAATGGAGAACAGGCTGGTGGAATTGCCCGGTTTTGGGGTTAAGACTCAGGCTAATATACTCAAAGGAATAGAGGATATAAGCAAGTATAAAGATAAATTTTTATATAGCGATGCATATCATTGGGCAGATGCTATTCTAAAAGAATTGGATAAATGCCGGCATATAAAAAGGAGCAGCCTTGCAGGGAGCATAAGAAGGAAGAAGGAGATAGTAAAGGATATAGATGTACTTGTATCTTGTGATGACAATGAGAAAGTTATGGATTACTTTACAGGCCTTCCTCAAGTAGAGAGAGTGACTTCCAAGGGGGATACAAAATCCTCTGTGATTTTAGAATGCGGAATAAATGTGGATATACGTGCTGTAGATGATTCACAATATCCTTATGCACTACATCATTTTACTGGCAGCAAGGAACATAATACGGCTATGCGGCATAGAGCCAGGAAGATGGATATCAAGATTAACGAGTATGGCCTGTTCAAGGAGAAAGAATTGATAGAATGTGCAGATGAACATGAATTTTTCCAAAGGTTGGGACTGGATTATATAGAACCTGAGCTGAGAGAAAACATGGGGGAGTTGGAAGCTGCAGAGAGTGGAAAGCTTCCTCAACTTATTAAACTCAAAGATATCAAAGGGTGTTTTCATGTACATAGCAATTATAGCGATGGAGTAAGCAGTATAAAGGATATAGTGCAGAGGGCGGTAGATTTGGGCTATCAATATATCGGTATATCTGATCACAGCAAATCAGCTTATTATGCCCGAGGATTGAGTTTAGAAGATATAAAGAGACAACATGGTGAGATAGATGATATTTCTCATCGCTTCCCTGATATAAAGATATTGAAGGGGATTGAATGTGATATACTTCCCGATGGAAACCTTGATTATGATGATAGTATTTTGGAGCAATTTGATTATGTAATTGCATCGGTGCATAGTAATTTTAATATGGACAAGGAAGGGATGACGGCAAGGATTATTAAGGCGATAGAGAACAGGCATACCACGATGCTAGGTCATCCTACAGGCAGACTTTTGCTGGCAAGAGATGAGTATCAGGTGGATATTATACAGATCATAAATGCTGCAGCAGAAAACAAAGTGGCAATAGAGATAAATGCAAATCCCAGAAGGTTGGACTTAGATTGGAGATATTGTAAGTTTGCCAAGGAAAAAGGTGTAAAGTTTTCTATTGAACCAGATGCCCATAGTTTAGATGGGTTTGATTTAATGATTTTCGGGATAAATACTGCTAGGAAAGGTTGGTTGAGCACCCAAGATGTTTTGAATGCTCAAAATTTAAGCACCATCAAAAACTTGTTAAAAAAGTGATCATAATATGTTAAAATTTAATTAAAAAAGAGAGAGGATGTATAGCTATTGCTTAATGACATTGAGATTGCGCAAAAAGCTGAAATCAAACCTATTAACGAGATTGCCAAAAAGTTGGAGATAGATGAGGATTCATTGGAGTTATATGGGAAATATAAGGCCAAGATAAATTTAAATAAAGAAGATTTGGGTTCAAAAAGGGGAAAATTGATATATGTGACTGCCATTACCCCTACACCGGCTGGAGAGGGTAAAACATGTACAGCCATAGGAATTACCCAGGCTTTGGGTAGACTGGATAAAAATGTTGCCCTGTGTTTAAGAGAGCCTTCCCTAGGGCCTACTTTTGGCATAAAAGGGGGGGCGGCAGGAGGTGGATATTCACAGGTTATTCCTATGGAAGATATAAATCTTCATTTTACCGGGGATATCCATGCAATAGGGGCAGCTCATAACCTATTGGCGGCATTGGTGGACAACCATATCGTCAAGGGCAACCGGCTGGGGTTAGACCCTGTTAAAGTGGTTTGGAAAAGAGTGATGGATATTAGCGACAGGCAGCTTAGAAACATAGTAGTGGGATTGGGGGGCAAGGTTAACGGTATTCCTAGGGAAACCGGTTTTGATATAACTGTTGCATCGGAGATTATGGCGATTTTATGTCTTGCTAAAGATATGAAGGATTTAAAGCAGAGATTATCAGAAATAATAGTTGGTTATACATATGAAGGGGATCCGGTGCTTGCCCGGGATTTAAAAGCAGTGGGTGCTATGGCATTATTGTTGAAGGATGCTATAAAACCTAATGTGGTACAGACATTAGAAGGTCAGCCTGTCTTTATACATGGAGGTCCATTTGCAAATATTGCCCATGGCAACAATTCTGTAGTTGCCACCAAGACGGCATTACAGCTGTCCGATTATGTAGTTACTGAAGGCGGTTTTGGATCAGATCTGGGTGCCGAAAAATTTTTTGATATTGTGTGTAGAGACAAAGAGCTGATTCCGGACACAGTGGTGTTGGTGGCAACTATTAGAGCACTTAAATACCATGGAGGCGTTTCTTTAAAGGATATAAAGTTGGAGGATGTGAATGCTCTTAAAAAGGGCCTTGCAAACTTGGAGAAGCATGTATTCAATATTAAAGAAAGATATCGTTTGCCGGTAGTGGTTGCAATAAATAAGTTTCCACAGGATACTGATTGCGAGATAGAAACAATTAAAAATTTCTGTGAAAGTATTGGAGCCAGAGTAGCTATATCGGAGGTTGTATCAAAAGGAGGGCTAGGGGGCATTGAACTGTCAGAGCAGATAATGGACTCAATTGAAAAGGATGAAAATAATTTTGTTCCGTTATATGATTTAGATCTGGATATTCAAGATAAGATACAAAAGGTTGCAACACAGATCTATGGGGCTCAAGGTGTTTCTTATTCCAGAAAGGCTTTAAGAGAATTGGACAATTTGGGAAAAATGGGCTACGGCAATTTGCCGGTGTGTATAGCCAAGACCCAAATGTCTCTATCAGACGATCCCAGCTTGTTAGGTGCTCCAAAGGATTGGACTATGAATGTAAGAGAGATAAAGATTTCTGCCGGTGCGGGATTTATAGTTGTTTTAGCCGGGACCATGCTTACAATGCCGGGACTTCCTAAACATCCTGCGGCTGAGAGTATAGATATATTGGATGATGGAACAATAATAGGTTTGTTTTAAAATATAAAATGGGGGGATGTATTTTGGATAAAAGGAGTGGTATAATACGAAAAAATAACAGGGTTAAAATCAACTTTTGTGTATTTGTTTTTATTTTATTGGTTATAGCTTTAGCGTTGTGGTGGTATTATTTATTGCCCTTAGCGGACAAATTTTCTTTATCTTTATCGGTTATTGCTGTATCTATTTGTATTTCAGCTTTGACCGGGCTTTTGATTGTAGGCAATATGTTTGCATTTGCCAATGTACAGCAGTCATTGAGGAAATTAAGGGGTTTGAAACCTAAATACGTACAGATGTTGAGGGATGACAATTTTTGCATAAATATTATGAGGCAGAAAATAATAGCTGCTATTACAGAGTCTTTGTCTGTGGAAGAGAGAACAGATTTTCTCGAAAGATTGTTTTACGTTTCGATTTTGTGCGGGGCAGTGAACGCAGTGAACAGTGAAGATGCGGATTTTAACAAGATGCTCAAAAAGGATTTAATCAAGAACGGGTATAGCAATAAGGATGGACTTAGGTGGTTTGATGATTATGTAACACAAGCTTCTGTGGATGGATATGAATTTTTTTCTTTGATAGAAGAGCTTGTTACATCTTCAGGCTATAAAAGATTTGATGTAGATAAAAGTATAGTGGATCAATTATCTACTGGTTTTTTTGCCCAGGACTGCATAGGGGATGATATGTGGACTATAAGGGGTGGACAGGCCAGCAAAGGCTTTACATTCAAGTATACTA
This sequence comes from Clostridia bacterium, assembly GCA_028698525.1. NCBI lineage: Bacteria > Bacillati > Bacillota > Clostridia > Clostridia bacterium. Next base: position 11,026 of record JAQVDB010000002.1, on the reverse strand, counting down.
TTGTGTTAGCCATTATCAGCATAATAGGTGGCATACTTCTTGTAACCTGTATAAATAAATTTACTGTGGATTTAGATAATATTTGGAATACATATAGGATACTTGCAGGCATAATTATTTCATTAGGTGTTTTTAGCGTATTTTTGATAGGCAGATATATATTTGAGGCTACTTCTTGTAAAATATAAAAATCCAGGATTTAATCTCCTGGATTTTTTAATATGTAATCGCCTACTTTATATATATCACCTGCACCCATAGTGATTATGATATCTCCCTGGCTGCTTTTTTCTGTGATATAGCTTGATATTTTCTTGAAGTCTTTTATGTATACTGCTTTTTTACCTGAATCATTGAGCTTTTGAACCAAGTCTTTGGCATGTATATCTCCTGTATCTTTTTCTCTGGCAGCGTATATGTCGGTTATAATTATATTGTCTGCATCATAAAAGGCATGGGCGAATTCATCTATCAGCTTTTTTGTCCTAGTATATGTGTGGGGTTGGAATATGCACCATATTTTATTATGGGGATATTCTGCAGCGGTTTTCAATGTAGCTTTTACCTCAGAAGGATGATGGGCATAGTCATCTATTACAGTAACTTCGTTTTTGATGCCTTTTATTTCAAAGCGCCTATGGGTGCCATTGAAATTTTCAAGGGCCTCTCTAATTATTTCAGGCTTTATATCAAATAGATCTGCAACAGCGATACAGGCTAGTGCATTGGAGACATTATGTTTTCCATGTATGCCTAGCTTAAAGCTGCCGAAAAACTTATTTTTATTGTAGGCATCGAAGGAATAGAATCCCAGATCATTGCATTCTATGTTTTTACACCACCAGTCATTGTCATTTGAAAAACCGAAGGTAATTGTATTACAGTCCAGTTTTTCAAGTATGCTTTTTACCCTTTTATCATCCCCAAAACCTAGCACATACCCGGAGGGAGGGACGAGGGTAGCGAACTTCATAAATGAACTGGTTATATGGTCTATATCTTTAAAATAGTCCAAGTGATCAGCATCTATATTGAGCAGTATTTCTATATAAGGGAAAAACTTGAGAAAGCTTTCTACATACTCGCATGCCTCAGTGACAAAAATTTGACTGTTTCCTGTTCTGACATTTCCCCCTATTGCATCTACCTGCCCTCCCACAAGAACGGTAGGGTCAAGAGCTGCATGCTGCAATATGATAGAGAGCAGTGAAGTAGTGGTGGTCTTACCGTGTGTACCTGCCACTGCTATGCTTTTGCTGTATTTTTTCATTATCTGTCCAAGAAAACAGGCTCTGTCAATCAGAGGTATACCTAATTGTTTTGATTTTATTATCTCAGGATTATCCTGTTTTACTGCAGCCGTATATACCACAAGATCGGCATCCTTTATATTATCAGCATGATGACCTATGTATATGGTTGCACCTAATTTTTCTAGGGCATCGGTTAAAGGTGAATGATTTATATCGGAACCTGAAATTTTGAAGTTATTTTTTATGAGTATTTTTGCAAGTCCACTCATGCTTATTCCACCAATACCTATAAAGTGAACATGCTCATAATCATTTATGTCGAAATTATTTGATATTTTCAAAATAGAACACACTCCTTGCAATTATTAGTATTACTATAATCTCTAAAGAATATTATATGCTTTTAAATTATAACATATATAATTATAATAGATTGTATAAAAAATATCATAATATACTGCATTTTTTTTCAATAATTCTGGAATTTATCAAAAAAGTGAATTAAAATATAGATAACAAAAAAAACATTCGTATTTTCCATTGATGGGAGGGCTTTATGTGGATAAATTAAAAAGAAATGAAAGGATCGGAGCGCTTATTAAGATACTTAGCGATAATCCTAGCAAGATATTTACATTAAATTATTTTTCCAATAAATTTAATGCTGCTAAATCTACAATAAGTGAGGATATTGCAATAGTTAGAGAGATAGTAAAAAAGTTCGATTTCGGGGATATAGAAACTATAACAGGCGCTGCAGGTGGAGTTATTTATAAACCTAGGATGAATAGGGAACAATCCTTGGGGTTTGTTCAGGAGCTTTGTAAAAGAGTGAAAACCGGGGATAGGATAATCGCAGGTAGATATCTATATTTAAATGATATAATCTACAACCCGGCAATAGTATCTAAAATAGGAAGGATACTTGCCCAGCCGTTTATCGATAAACAAGTGGACTATGTAGTTACGGTGGAGACTAAGGGGATACCCATCGCATTAGTTACTGCTAAAAACTTGAATGTTCCATTGGTGATAGCTAGAAATACAAATAAGGTGACTGAAGGCTCGGCGGTTAGCATCAATTATATATCAGGTTCATCCAACAGAATACAGACAATGTCTCTTTCTAAACGAGCAATCAAAGGGAACACTACGGCTGTCATCATCGATGATTTTATGAAGGCTGGGGGCACCGCAAATGGGATTGTAAATCTTATGAAGGAATTTAATGTAAAGGTTGTAGGTATAGGCGTGGTAGTAGAGATTGAAAAGCCGGAGCATAAGCTGGTGGACAATTATATATCTTTAATGGTTTTAAAAGATTTAAAAGAGAACAGTCAGAATATTAATATTCATCCTTCAAAGTGGATAGAAAAAGGCCTATGAGGGGTTAAATACTTAGAAAAAATAAAAAATTTAAGAAAAAATTGATATTAAAGAAGGACTAAGGCAATTAATGGCGAATTTATAAAGTTGACAAGCATTGGTAACTGGAAGGTGGTGAGTTAAATGCAAATTACAGATATTCGCATCAGGAGGATTAATAGTGAGGGTAAAATGAAAGCTGTCGTATCGGTGACTTTTGATGATAATTTTGTTGTCCATGACATTAAGATTATCGAGGGACAGAACGGTATGTTTATAGCAATGCCTAGCCGCAAGACTCCAGATGGGGAGTATAGGGACATAGCGCATCCCATCAACACAGAAACCAGGGAAATGATACAACAGGCAATATTCGATAAGTATGAACAAGTAAAAGACGAAATATTAAAAGAGAGTTGAAATCAACTCTCTTTTAATATTTAATCTAATATTTAGTCAAATTATAAAATCTCGGTACTTTTTTATTTATATCGTGTATAATAATTATGTCAGCTATTAATATTAGGAGGGATACTTTTTGGATGATAAATTGTATGCTTTGATTTTGGCAGCAGGAGAAGGGAAAAGGATGAAATCCAAGATACCCAAAGTTATACACAAAGTGTGTGGCATGCCCATGATAAGTCATGTGATAGATAGTGCCAGAGAGTCAAAAGTAGAAGAATTTGCTGTAGTGATAGGCCATGGGGCAGATATGGTGAAAAACCAACTGGGAGATGGATATAATTATATATACCAAAAAGAACAGCTTGGTACTGGACATGCTGTGATGCAAGCTGTACCTTTCTTAGAACATAAACAGGGCTATGTAGTGGTTTTATATGGTGATACCCCTCTTATAACCTCTGATATAATATCTCATCTTATAGAATTTACTGTAAATAAAGGATATAATGCAGGAGTCCTAACAGCGGAACTTGATAATCCTGCAGGTTATGGTAGAATAATCAGTGATGAAAACAATTACGTAAAGGCAATAGTGGAAGATAGGGATGCAGATTATAAGCAAAAACTAATAAAACAGATAAATACAGGAATATACTGCTTTAAAATCCCAGATTTGCTGAAATGTTTGAATAAATTGAATAATGATAATGCCCAAAGAGAGTATTATTTAACTGATGTAATAGGTATAATGAACGAAGCCGGCTTGAAAGTTGGGGCATGTAAAACTAGGAGAATCCATGAAGTAGAAGGTGTAAATGATAGAGTTCAGCTTGCATCAGCTGAAAGGTTTATGAGATATAGGATATTGGAACAAAACATGTTAAACGGTGTTACCATAATAGACCCTGATAATACTTATATAGGCAAATATTGTGAGATAGGGCAGGATGCTATAATATATCCTGGGAATGTAATTGAAGGACAAACTTCTATAGGAGAAGGCTGTATATTGTTTCCCAACAACAGGATTGAGGATAGTATTATAGAGCCTTTTGCTAAGCTGCAATGCTCTGTTATATTGGAAAGCAAAATAGGAGAGAATTCCACTGTAGGTCCTTATGCATATGTTCGTCCTGGAAGTAATATCGGTACAAATGTGAGAATAGGTGATTTTGTTGAAATTAAAAATTCTTCAATTGAAGACTATACAAAAGTATCACATTTGACTTATGTTGGAGATGCCGATGTAGGTAAAAACGGCAATATCGGATGCGGAGTTGTATTCGTCAACTATGATGGAAGGAAAAAACATAGAACGACTGTGGGTGATAATGCCTTTATCGGATGTAATGTAAACTTAGTAGCTCCTGTTACGGTAGGAGATAATTCGTATATAGCAGCAGGTTCCACTATAACGGAAGATGTATCAGAATATTCATTGGCTATAGCTAGAGCCAGACAGACCATCAAGCCAAACTGGGCAAAAAACAAATATAAGAAGTAATTATTTTTGGGAGGTTGACTTAAATGATAGCACATGGTACAGAAGTTAAGATTTTTTCAGGTAATTCTAACATGAAATTGGCACGGGAAATAGCAAGACATGTGGGAGTACCCTTGGGTAATAGCAAGGTTTCTACTTTTAGTGATGGAGAGATATCTGTAAGTATCAATGAAACGGTCAGGGGTTGTGATGTTTTTGTTATTCAGTCATTATCTCATCCTGTCAATGATAATCTTATGGAATTATTGATCATGATGGATGCGTTTAAAAGGGCTTCAGCTGGAAGGATAACAGCGGTCATCCCCTATTATGGTTATGCAAGACAGGATAGAAAGGCTAAAGCAAGAGATCCGATTACTGCAAAATTACTTGCAGACCTGATAACAAGTGCAGGTGCAGACAGAATGTTGACCATGGATTTTCATGCGCCACAGATACAGGGCTTTTTCAATATACCTGTGGATCCGCTGTTGGGTGTTCCCATACTGGCTAAACATTTTTTAGAAGTCGGATTGTGCGGTGATAAAGTTGTTGTTGTCTCTCCTGACTTAGGGGCAGTGACTAGAGCTAGGAATTTTGCCAACAGATTAAATTCAGCTCTGGCTATAATTGACAAACGAAGACCTAAACCAAATGTTTCTGAAGTGATGAATATAATCGGTGATGTAAAGGGTAAGGACGTGGTATTGATAGACGATTTGATCGATACTGCAGGTACTTTTACAAATGGTATTGAAGCACTTTTAGAAAGAGGTGCAAAGGACGTTTATGCTTGTTGTACTCATGGAGTTTTATCCGGACCGGCACTAGAAAGGATAAAAAAATCAGCTATTAAAAAACTGGTGATAACTGACACCGTTCCACTGCCTAAAGAAAAACAGATAGACAAGATTCAGGTTCTTTCAGTGGCTCAGGTATTTGCCGAAGCTATAGATAGAATTTATGGGGATCTTTCTGTCAGCACTCTATTTGAATAGGAATAATCCGGAGGAATATTGTTTTGATTGATACGGTATTATTTGATTTAGATGGTACGTTGCTTCCCATAGATATGGAATGCTTTACAAAAATATATTTTCATAAGCTTTCTTTGAAGTTTAAGGATTACTTTGAAAAGGACGAATTTATCCAATATGTTTGGGATGCTACAAAATACATGGTAGCAGATAAGCAAAAAGATAAGACTAATGCCCAAGCTTTTATGCAGCGATTTCAAAAGCATTCAATATATAATTTAGATGAGCTGATGCCTTTATTTGACGAGTTTTATGATAGAGAATTTGATTCGCTTTCCTGTGGAATTGAACCAAATCCTTTAATACCTAAAATTGTAGAAAATGTAAAGCATAAGGGTTATCAGATGGTAATAGCTACCAATCCAATGTTTCCTTATTCAGCTATAGTTGATAGAATAAGATGGTCAGGCTTGGATCCTGATGATTTTGCCCTTATCACTGCTTATGAAGATATGCATTATTGCAAACCACATATAGAATATTTTGAAGAGCTCCTTGATAAAATAGGCAAGACTCCATCTGAATGTATAATGATAGGAAATGATGTGCAAGAGGACATAATTGCAGCGGGATCTTTAGGAATTAAGACATTTTTGCTCAAAGATTTCGAAATAAATAGAACAGGGGAGAAATCTCCTACAGATTTCAGTGGAACTTATGAGGATTTATTTGATTTTGTTGCAAAGATGCCTGTTTTAAACGGTAAATGAGGTGGTATGGATTGTATCTTATTGTAGGACTGGGAAATCCCGGGACGAAATACCAAGATACCAGGCATAATATAGGTTTTAAAGCGATTGATATTTTGGCTAGAAGGTATAATATAAATATAAATAAAATAAAATTTAAAGGTGTTATAGGGGAAGGCTTTATTCAAGGCAAAAAAGTGATATTGTTAAAGCCACAAACATATATGAATAATAGCGGACAATCCTTATATGACGCCTGTAATTGGTATGATATAGATTGTAGAAATTTGATAGTAATCTATGATGACATAGATTTGGAAGTGGGCAAGATAAGGATAAGGCCAAAAGGAAGCGCCGGGACCCACAATGGTATGAGGTCGATTATCTATTGTATGCAAAACCAAGATTTTGCTAGGGTCAGAATAGGTATAGGAAGGCCGATTAATGATAATATTGATTTGGCCCATTTTGTGTTGTCAAAATTTAACAAAGATGAATTGGAAAGTATAGGAGAATCGCTGATAGATGCTTGTGATGCTGTGGAGGTTATTTTAACCGAGGGAATAGATACCGCAATGAATAGATATAATAGATAAGACACAAACAAATGGTCATGGCGGGGATATTTATGTTCAAGATGGTTATAGCCACTGCATTTGCAGTGGCTCTGGCATATTTAGTCAACCAATATATGATTAAATTTATAGGGGAAAAGAGCATCATATTTATTGCGCCCATTATCGAGGAGATGGCAAAGACCATGCCCATCCATTACATGAATGGGCATATTTTTTATGTGCATCTTTTGTTCGGCGTGGTGGAAGGAATATATGATTGGTGTAATTCAGACAAAAACACCGGTAAGTTTGCAGGGGTGATGAGTGTAGCAAGTCATGCTGCCTTTGGAGGTATTACTCAATCTATATATAGTGCGACATCAATGGTATGGTATGCATTGATAGCTGGGATACTGGTTCATATGTTATGGAATTATTTTATATTAGAGATATTATAGCGGGGTGTATTTATGGGCAAGGATTTTTTATATTATCCACTGGCACAGTCCAAAGAATATATGGAAATAATACAGGGTATTGAGGATGGGAGAATGCCTGTATCTATTTCGGGGCTGGAAGACTCACAAAAGAACTATATTTTATCTTCTATCATAAGAAAAAAGAAAGTTAACTCATTGATAATAACATATAGTGAGGAACAAGCCAAAAAGATTTTTAATGATATGCAATTTTTTTTAAATTCTGATGTTTGTCTCTTCCCTGAAAAAGAGCTTACCTTTTACAATATTCAAGCCCATAGCAATGAGATGATAGCTCAAAGATTGAGTGTGATAAAGCGTATTATGGAAGATGACGATTTAACTGTAGTGGCATCTATTACATCTATTCTGCCCAGATTATCTCCAATGGAATATTATAGACGATTCATGGTTGTGCTTGAAGAGGGAATGGAAGTAGACAGGGATAAATTGATAGAAACATTGATTAATGCAGGATATGAGAGAATGGATATAGTGGAAGGCAAAGGACAGTTTAGTGTAAAAGGTGGAATAATAGATGTATTTTCTTTGATAAGTGAAAATCCTTTTAGAATAGAATTTTTTGATGATGAGATCTATTCCATACGTGAATTTGATGTTCTTTCCCAGAGATCTATAAATATGCTGAATAGTATACATATAAGTCCTGCCAAGGAAATCCTGATTCCAAAAGGAGTGATGGAGAAATCTGCAGACAAAATAGAGAAATCCCTTGAAAAGAGATTAAAAGGTTTGGAAGAATCAGGCAACAACCAGATAGCAGAATTGTTGTATGATAGAACAACTCAAGCTATAGAGCACCTGAGGAAAGGAATATATTTCGAGAATATTGAAAATTTTTTACCCTTTTATTTTGAGCAAAAGACTACCTTATTGGATTTTTTTGACAACAGCAAAGATTATCTTATATTGGATGAACCTGATCGTATAAGAGAAAAATCACGATTGTATGCTGAACAATTCTATAATGACGTAAAGGATCAGCTGAATAAGGGTGCTATACTACCTGAACAATCTGAACTGATATGTGACTATGATGAACTATTGATTGATTTTCAAAATTTTGGTGTCATAAGCTTGAGCACGTTACCTAAAAGGTATAAGGACATAAAGCCTTTAAAGGTGGGCAGTTTTGTAATGAGGCACATACCATCTTTTCAAGGCAAATTATCTTTACTTATTGATGAGTTGAAACAGATGAAGGATGAGGGTTACAGGACATTAATATTATCTGGTACTGTTAAAAGAGGAAAGAATCTTTGTGATAGTTTAAATAAAAACGGAATAGAAAGTTTTTTTATGGAAAAGGCTGAAGACATAAGCTTCATGCCTGGACAGATAGTGGTATGTACAGGAAGTATAACTAAAGGATTTCAATTTCCTGCTGCAGGTGTTGGGATTATAAGCGATAGAGAAGTTTTTTCTATACAAAAGAAAAGGACATTTCCGAGAAAACAAAAGGATAGAAAAAACTTCAATATATTTACAGAATTAAGTATTGGAGACTATGTTGTTCACGAAACTAACGGTATCGGCAAATATATTGGTGTGAAGCAGCTGAAGGTACAGGGGAGGACTAAAGATTATCTTTATATAAAATATTCAGGTCAAGATAAATTATATGTACCGACAGATCAGATGCATCTTATTCAAAAATATGTGAGTGAAGAGGGAAAGACCCCCAGGCTTTCTAAATTAGGGAGCAGCGAATGGGCAAAGACAAAGTCCAAGGTCAAAAAATCTATACAGGAAATGGCGGAACAGCTACTTCAACTGTATGCTAAAAGGAGTACAGCCAAAGGATATGCATTCCAGAAAGATACCGAGTGGCAAAAGCAGTTTGAGGATTTATTTCCGTATGAAGAAACTGAGGACCAACTTCAAGCTATCCAGGAGGTTAAACAAGATATGGAAAGCTATGAGCCTATGGATAGGTTGTTGTGTGGCGATGTTGGATATGGTAAGACAGAGGTTGCTTTAAGGGCGGCATTTAAAGCTGTTATGGACGGAAAACAGGTGGCTGTTCTTGTTCCTACTACTGTACTCGCTCAACAGCATTTTAATACGTTTTGTGAAAGATTTTCTATGTTTCCGTTTAATATAGAGATGATGAGCAGGTTTAAAACTCAGTCAGAGCAGAGAGAGATTGTAAAACAACTTAAAAAAGGGTTGGTGGATGTAGTAATCGGTACTCACAGGTTGCTCCAGTCGGATATCAGATATAAGGATTTGGGCTTGTTGATAATCGATGAAGAACAAAGATTTGGAGTATCTCACAAGGAAAAGATAAAAGAAATTAGAAAGAATATAGATGTACTTACTTTAACCGCTACTCCCATCCCTAGAACACTGCATATGTCACTTACCGGGATCAGGGATATGAGTATAATCGAGAGCCCACCTGAAGACAGGTATCCGGTTCAGACCTATGTTGTTGAGTATGATGAAAGCTTGGTTAAAGATGCGGTTATGCGTGAAATCAATAGGGGCGGCCAGGTATTTTTTGTTTATAATGTTGTTAGGTCAATTGAGCGTATGGCATCCAGTCTATCTAAATTGTTGCCCGATATTAAGATAGCTATAGCTCATGGCCAGATGGGTGAAAGGGAATTAGAGAGGGTGATGTTGGAGTTTTCACAGAACAAATATGATTTATTAGTGTGCACCAGCATTATTGAGAATGGCTTAGATTTACAAAATGTAAATACAATAATATTGTATGATGCGGATAAGTTTGGGTTATCTCAGCTTTATCAGTTAAAAGGTAGAGTAGGGCGTACAAATAGACTGGCCTATGCTTATTTCACCTATAGAAAAGACAAGATACTTACTGAAATAGCCGAAAAAAGGCTTAATGCCATAAAGGAATTTACGGAATTTGGTTCAGGTTTTAAAATAGCTATGAGAGATTTAGAAATAAGGGGAGCTGGCAATATCTTGGGTGCAGAGCAGCACGGTCATATAGTGAGTGTGGGCTATGATCTTTATTGCAAATTGTTGGATCAGACTGTGAAACAGTTGAAAGGTGAAAAGATAGAAGAACAAGTAGAGACAAATATTGATTTAGATGTGGATGCATATATTGATGACAATTATATAGAAGACACTAGACAAAAACTTGAGATATATAAAAAGATAGCATCAATAGAAAGTATGGAAGATAAGTATGAGATAGAAAAAGAAATTAAAGACAGATTTGGGGAGATACCAGAAGTTACAAGAAATCTGATAAGGATATCCTATATAAAAGCTGTAGCACAGAATTTAGATATACAGTCTATAACTCAAGACAAGAAAGGTTTTGTACTAAAGTTTAAATCCATGGATAAGCTTGACAAATCAGTGTTTGCCAGGATTGCCAATGAATACAGGAGAAAGCTGACTTTTTCTGCTACTAATCCCCCTTACTTTACATTGAAGGCGGGTAATGCTCCAGTGGAAACATTAGAGGAGTTCATGACTACTTTAGATTCAGTTTAAATTTATCTTAATAAGAAATAGCTGTACCGGGAGCATATAATACCCTCTGCGCTCCGCAATGTGCCGCACTATATTATATATAAATACTAGGTATAGTGCGGCACATTAGTCGCACCTCCGGGCATTATATGCTCCCTAAACAAAGGTTCAGGTTTAAATCTCTAACAGGAACTTGCATATAGAAGAAAAGTGAATAGCCCATAAATATTCGGCTAAAATAGATGGACGAATGTAATAAAAGAAATTTTACAAAT
>JAQVDB010000001.1 GCA_028698525.1 Clostridia bacterium | reverse complement strand
ATTTATAAAAATGCTTGACTTATTTTCTATTTGTTATATAATTACAGGGAACCTTAATTCAAAAGTAAATTATTTATTATAACAAGAATTTTCGATTTATCTAAAATTAATAACAATTTAAGATGTAAATTTCGAAATTTTTATTGATACTTACATTTACAGAGAATTAAAGGAATAAAAATTTCGGAGGTAAGAAAGCATGACTGGTACAGTAAAATGGTTTAACGGAAACAAGGGATATGGATTTATCACTACAGAAGAAGGAAATGATGTATTTGCTCATTTCTCACAAATCAACAAAGAGGGATTTAAAACTTTAGAAGAAGGCGAAAAAGTATCTTTTGACGTTGTTGAAGGAGCTAAAGGCCCTCAAGCTGAAAACATAACAGTACTTTAATCTATTAAACCAGAATCAAAAAAGCCTAGAGATTGATCTCTAGGCTTTTTTATCTTTTATTGAGAAAATGTAATAAACAGGATCAAATTATTATTTTTGCAATAGTACATTGACATACATAGTAATATTTGTCACAATGTAGTTATGAGGTGAACAATATGGGTAAAAGTATAAGCAGTGATTTAATTCGTGGTAATATAGATACCATAATTCTACGTGTTTTAAGTGAAGGGGATAATTATGGATATGGAATCATCAAGTCGATTTTGAAAGATAGCGATGGTAAATATGAATTAAAAGAGCCTTCATTGTACACAAGTTTGAAAAGGCTGGAATCCCAAAAATTTATCCAGTCATATTGGGGAAATGAAAGCCAGGGAGGTAGGCGTAAGTATTACAAAATTACAAAGAAGGGGATACAAGCTTATAAGGTAAATCTTTCGGAATGGAGAACAGCCAAGGAATTGATTGGACAGCTAATCGAAAAGAAGGAGGAGATTTAATGAAAGATTTAGAAAAATATGTTGAGGGTTTATTTATTAAATATAGAGAGTCTAAAGAGATTGCGGAACTTAAAGATGAAATTTTAAGCAATCTAGAGGCTAAAGTGAATGATTTGGTTTCTAATGGGTTGGAGTACAATCGAGCTGTAAAAAGGGCCACTCAAAGCATCAAAAATATAGATTTTTTGATAGATGATAGCAAAGAGATTTATGTAAATAGATACAAAGCTGAATTACTGCAATTGGCATTATTATATGTGATTATAGCTTGGATATTAACAATTCCCATTATGATTGTAGGTATAGGTGCTATTATAAATATATTTTTGTTGTTTACGGCTATTGTATTGGGTATATTTTTTATAAAAGTTTATTCAAACAAGGATGAGGGATATTTGAATAAAATGAAGGCATTCAATATTAAAAGAGTCTCCAGATATAAAAGAGCAGCTTGGATACTTTGGGTATTATTTATCGTAATTTCTATAATGAGCATAACAGCAATTCAATTTGGAAGTAATATTTGGTTTGGCAAAGGTATAAATATTTCCGGACCATATCAGTTTGCTGTACTGGCAATCAGGTATGTACTGCCATTTATTACAATAATAATACCTTTGCTATTTAGTGTATCAGCAAAACTTATTTTAAAATATCAGGCGGGTGAACAAGATGAAGAATAGGAATAAAGCTATTTTGATTTTAATTGTTGCAGGGGTTGTACTATATGGTGTGGTACAGGGCATTATCATACCTGATATATCTAACAAAAGGGAGCAGTATATCATCCAGCAGCAAGATGCGCTGACACATGATCTTGGAAGTGTTTTAAAGTATAAGGATAAATATATGGGGAATGCACCTAATATTACCAATTTATTTAATTCATTGCCATTATGTGATGTCCCAATGACATTTCAGTTTTATCCTGATAGCTTGACGGTAGAAGTAAAATATCAAAAAGCAATTGATGAAATTGGCATGCAAAGAGTTGAAAGGGCATTGATTTATAATTCTACGGCTGCGTTTATGTTGATTGATAATTTAGAGGCAATCATATTTACATTCTATGATGAAGAATATAAAGTTTTGCGTGGCGATGTTGAAAAATGGTATGATATAAAGCTATCCAGCTTGGCTGATGATGATATATGGTACAAGAAGGTCCAGTGCAAATTAAATGATGATGAGTATATATCTACATGTAAAAATCATATATTAGATAGAAATTAATTGATTTGACTATATAGAGGAAAAAGGGAAGTAATGCTATAATTATGTAAAGCTGGCTTTAAAAAGATATAGAAAAATGGGAGGTTTTGATAAGAAAATCTGATAGGGGATGTTTCTAGCAATAGGCTTTATTATAAAATTGATATATTGATAAAGGGGGAGAGATGGCATGAAAATAGTTGTAATAGGAGGGGTAGCTGCTGGAATGTCCGCTGCTTCAAAGGCAAGGCGCATGGATAAGGGTGCAGAGATAGTTGTATACGAAAAAGGCTATCATCTTTCATATGGGGCTTGTGGTTTGCCTTATTATATATCAGGGTTGAATGATGATGAAAAAAAATTGATTGCACGGACTCAGGAGGATTTTCACAAGCTGGGTATACAAACTTTTTTGCGGCATGAAGTAATAAAGATGATTCCAGAAAATAAGCAGGTTTTAGTGAGGGATATAGACAATAATACCATGTTTTTTGATACATACGATAAACTGATGATAGCTGTAGGAGCTAATACCATTATTCCTTCAATAAAAGGTATTGACCTTGAAGGGGTACATTTTCTTAAGACACTGGAAGATGGGATGTTGCTGAAAGCTGCTGTAAACCAGCCCCAAATCCGTGATGTAGTTATAATCGGAGGAGGATATATAGGGATTGAGATAGCGGATGCCATGGTAGAATTGGGCAAGCAGGTCAGGGTGATAGAAATGACTTCCGGTATTTTAACAAATTTTGATGGAGAGATTTCTGATTTGATAGCTGAAGAGTTGAGGGATAATGATGTAGAGCTAAATCTTGATGAACATGTAGAAGAAATAGCAGGACAACAAAAAGTAGAATGGGTGCGTACTAACAAAGGGCTATATAAAGCGGATCTTGTGATAGCAGCAGTAGGTGTACGGCCTGCCACCAAGTTTTTGGAAAATTCGGGTATATCTCTTGCCAAAAATGGGGCAATCAAGATAGATAAAAAGATGTGCACCAATATCGCTGATATATATGCTGCTGGCGATTGCGCCCAAGTGTACAATAGAGTATTAAAACAGAACATATACATACCCCTAGGTACAAATGCTAATAAATGCGGCAGGTTGGCAGGAGCTAATATGATGGGAGCTAATGAAGAATACGTGGGTACATTGGGCAGTGCCGCCATCAAGGTTTTGGGGATGGAGGCTGCAAGGACAGGGATATCTGAGGCGGATGCAAAAAGGTTGGACATGAATTATACTACTGCATTTGCCAAAACATATGATCATCCTTCCTATTACCCTGATGCAACTCCGATATGGATAAAATTAATATGTGAAAAAAGTACTAAGAAGATTCTAGGCGCACAAGCGGCAGGGGCAAAAGGAGTTGTGCTTAGAATAGATATCTTTGCAGCTGCTATACATAGTGAAATGACAGCCCCTGAATTGGGCATGACCGATTTATGTTATGCTCCACCCTTTTCAGGGGCTTGGGATGCTGTAAATATTGCTTGTAATGCGGTGAAATAGATGGGTTTATAAGGAGCTTACTAAATTATGAAGTTAAAAATTGTAATTTTTCTAGTAATTTTTATGTCAATAATTGCTGTATTTTTAGTTTTGCAAAACAACTGGGTAAAAGTATCCAGATATAGAATAAATGTTCTTGGATTGCCTAAAAAGATCAGCGGATTTAGGATAGTGCATATCAGCGATTTACACGGTAAATATTTTGGGGTGAATAATAAGCGTTTAGCGAATATCATAAAAAAGCAGAATCCGGATATGATAATCTGTTCAGGCGATATGATCAATTCTCAAGGTGATGATGGTTCAGCTTTTATAGATTTATTGGATTGTTTGGCAGGCAGCTGCCCGGTTTATTGTTCGCTAGGGAATCATGAACAGATGGTGAGATATAGAAACGTTCAATTATATGACGAATTTGCAAAAAGGATAGAACAGACAGGAGCTTGTTTATTGGATAACACCGAGGTTCAAGTGAATATTAAGGGATATAATATCAAAATATATGGTTTTACCTCCAGGTTATACCATTATTCAAGTAGTGATACTATATATTTGGAAGGAAGTGCATTAAATAGAGGATTTATAAGAGACAGCTTAGGTGAGCGGGACTATAAAGATACAACTATATTGCTAGCCCATGACCCTAAATGGCTGGGTGCATATGCTGACTGGGGTGCTGATATTATATTTTCAGGGCATATACATGGCGGGGTTATAAGAATCCCCTTTAAAGGAGGTCTTTTATCCCCTGATATAACTTGGTTTCCTAAATATGACAGTGGCATATATCAACTAGGGCAAAGTATTATGCATGTGAGCAGGGGATTGGGCAATTCCATAATACCTTTTAGAGTTTTTAATAGGCCGAATGTTGGTGTTGTTATATTGGAATCAAATTAAACTATATATGATTTTGAAAAGGATGATATGAATGAAAAGGATAGTTGCATTTACAGGAGCGGGGGTATCCAAGGAAAGCGGGATACCTACATTTCAGGAAATGGGAGATATCAGAAATAAGCTAACCAGAGGTTATTTTAATGAAAATCCTGTTGAATTTTATAAGCTGATGCTAAAAATGAAACAAACAATTGATAAGGCCTATCCTAACAAAGCGCATAAATCCATTGCAAGACATAAAATTCCTGTTGTGACAATGAATATAGATGGTCTTCATAAAAAAGCAGGTAGCCAACAAGTGATAGAAGTACACGGTAATTTGGATTTTTTATTGTGTAAAAGGTGTAGAAAGAAGTATGATTTTTCTTATCTAAATAATTCAATTTATTGTGAAGATTGTAATTCGTTGCTCAATCCTAATGTGGTATTGTATGGAGACATGATATATAGATATATTGATGCTATAGATTTGATAGGTTCTGCCGATGAGCTTTTGGTGGTAGGTACTTCTTTTTATACATCTACTTCGTCTGATTTTGTTGGGAGAGCAGAAAGGGCTGGAATAAAGGTGAAATTGATAAATAAGGATGCACAAAAACAGGTGCCCGAGTATTTAGAAAAAATCTTTGGCTGATAAATTGATTTTTAAATGTAAATAAGGGTAGAAATGATGTAGCAGCAGACTAAATAAAAGAAAGGGATGAGGTTATTTTGCAGATTAATGCTTTGACAAAACTCAATTATGGGGTGTATATTGTAAGCTCGGCTAAAGAAGATAAATTAAACGGACAGATTGCTAATTGTGTTTTTCAAGTAACTGCGGAGCCGGCAGTTGTTGCAGTGAGTATAAATAAGGATAATCTTACTCACGAGTACATCCATGAAAGCGGATGTTTTTCATTATCAGTACTCAATACAGAAGCTGATTTTAAGTTTATTGGCAAGTTTGGATTCAGGTCGGGAAGAGATATCGATAAGTTTGAGGATACTGAATTCAAGGAAGGTGTTACAGGATGTCCTATAGTTACTGAAAGATGTTCAGCTTGGTTGGAATTTAAGGTGGTTGATACTATGGATGTTGGAACTCATACTTTATTTTTAGGGGAACTGGTGGATGCGGAGATTTTAAAGGATGTCCAGCCAATGACTTATCAATATTATCATGAAGTAATCAAAGGTAAATCGCCTAAAAGTGCACCTACGTATATAGACAAGTCGCTGTAGTTAAATAGATGCATAAGTTTTATAAGTAATAAACGATCCCTAAAGAAGGCAAATATGCGGGAAATCTAGAAGAGATATAGAGTTTGAAGTTAATTTGAATGCAATAGGGTGCGTGAAGAGCAAGGGGCCAAGACACGGAAATATGTTCTTAATATGAGAGTTATGTTTCTGATATAATAAATTCAAGATAACTTTAAAGGAGGAGGAAAGAGGATGAGCTATAATTTGAATGTAATTGATGCTACCCCGGAGAATTTTAAGAGATTTGGCTTTTTACTGGAGAAGCCTGAAAGGGAACCGGATGGCGGTGACGACACCTTTAATTGGTGGAGGGATGTGATAAACTATCAATTGCCCGACAATGTTTTTTATGGTTTTTTAGAGTGTTTTCCCCAAGACAAAAAGACTGTGAGCAAATTTGAACGTCATTTAAACACATCAGAGACCTTAGTAGTATTAGAAGGAGATGTAATACTTGCTCTTGTAGAGGCGGATAACGAAAAAGAAGAGCCGGATTTGGATAAACTCTCTGCCGTAAGGGTAAAACAGGGAACGGTTGCTGTTTTGGGTAAAGGCGTTTGGCACTTTGCTCCTATTCCTGTGGACAAAGTGAGCAGGGTTATGGTTATATTTGAAAAGGATACCGACAAAAACGATTTATATTTGGTGGATTTAAAAGAGCAAAAAGGAATTGAATATGAGATAGTATAATAAAAACGCACAGGCTTTTCCAGTCTGTGCGTTTTTATAGCTTTCATTTTTTAAGCAATCCGATAGAATTAAATAATTTCAATAGTTTATCCCCTTGAGGCATAAATTCAAAGTCTTCTCTAGTTATTGCTCCTATTATAGGTAGTAATAATATATAAATAATTATTCCTATTACTATAGATAATATAGTGGCCATTGTATTGCTATTCAACGTGTTGAAGAATAATTTGTAAGAATAAATAACTCCCAATGTCATTATAAAAGCAGAAATAAGTG
Organism: Clostridia bacterium; assembly: GCA_028698525.1. NCBI lineage: Bacteria > Bacillati > Bacillota > Clostridia > Clostridia bacterium. The sequence goes on along the minus strand of JAQVDB010000001.1, from coordinate 54,452 downwards.
GCTTTATTATCAAATTCACCAAATTAAATTTGATATTTATGCTTTTTGCTACATCTATAAAATTCAATAGGGCGTAAACGAAATAACACACTACAGTACCAATTGCAGCCCCGTTTATATTAAGTGAAGGGATGCCTACCAGTATGTAATTTATGATTATTTTTGCAGCTCCGCCGACAGCTAGATTTTTCACGGGATTTAAAACTTTTCCCACTCCCTGAAGGATGGCTGTAAGAGTTTGCGCTATGCATAAGAATATCACTCCTAAAGAGAGGTATTTTAGCAGTTTGGTGTTTATTAAAAGAGGATTCTCTACCGCTTTTTCAATCTCAAATGCCCTGCTGTAAAGCAGAGTCAGTATTGGTTCAGCCAATACAAAAAGCCCTAAAGCTGCAGGTATGGCAAATAATACTGCTATTCTTGTACCTTTCTCTGTTCTGTCCTGAAGGCTATCATAATCTTTGAGTACATTTGCCTCAGATATAGCAGGTACCAGGCTGACGCCTAAAGCGATGGTAAATACCGGAGGAAAGTTTATCAAAGTGTTTGCATATCCGGTTAAAAATCCATATAATGTAGTTGCTGTTTTCTGACTATATCCTATTGAAAGCAGCCTTTTTGGGATTACCATCAGATCGATGATGTTTACCAATGGCATGATCGCTCCCCCTAAAGTAATCGGTATAGCAATTTTTAAAAGGTTATATATAATTGTTTTTGTCTCTTCACGATAGGAAGTTCTGTCATTTTTATTTATGTTTTTATATATTTCATTTCTTTTTTTGTTGTATATTATAATCAATACTACCAGTGCGAGAAACTCACTTATTATTATACCTATTACAGCTCCTGTAGCACCAAATTCTGGACCTTTTGGCAGCATAATATATGCTAAAAGCAGACCAAATATAACTTTTCCAATCTGTTCGGTTATTTGTGAAATAGCGGTGGGAGTCATTATTTGCATTCCCTGAAAATATCCCCTATATGCAGACATTGTGGAAACAAAGAATAAAGCAGGCCCCATACCCATTATCGGATAAAGGGGTTTCCAACTTCCTATATAAATACAATATAATGGGGCGATAATACCGATTAACAGCACTGACCCAATTAATCCTAACAATGTCAGAAGTTTAAATGATACCTTAAAAACTCTGTGTGCTTCTCTATTTTTATTTAAAGCGATATTTTCTGATACTAGTTTTGCTATAGCTGTGGGCAACCCGGAAATATTGAGCATCAATAGGGCAACATAAAAGGGATATGCCATCTGATAAAGGCCTATACCTTCCCCACCCAGTATATTGGCTAGAGGTATCCTAAACGCAACCCCTATGATTTTTGATATTATTCCTGCTGCAGCTAATATAAAAGCTCCTTTTAAGAATGATTTTTTTGCCATCGAATTGTTTCCTCCTAATTATCAAATAGGCTGTTTACATTATATCAGAAAATAGAATTTAGGGTAACAGCTTTATTTATTATTAACCAGAATTTAGAAGTTAATACAGCTCAAAAGGATATGGTATTTGATATTATCTTATTTACCATAATATTAAAGTTAAAGCATAGTCAATTTGATTTTTGATCTAGTTTTCATATAATATAATTAAAATATGTTTTTCAGATGTTGGTACCTAATGAAAGGATTAAATGTATATAAAATAAATATATGGAGGTGCTTTGAATGAAAAGTTATAGAAAAGAACTATGGTTTAGCACTAGCAAGAGGAGGGAGTTTATAAATATAACTCCTGAAATTGAAAATTGCCTCCAAGAGAGCGGCATAAAGGAAGGGTTGTTATTGTGCAATGCCATGCATATAACTGCAAGTGTATTTATCAATGATGACGAATCAGGGCTACATAGAGACTTTGAACGTTTTCTGGAAAAATTGGCACCGGAAAAACCATATGATCAATATGATCACAATGGGTTTGAGGATAATGCGGATGCCCATCTAAAAAGGACAATAATGGGCAGAGAAGTGGTGGTTGCTGTAACAGAAGGTAAGTTGGATTTTGGGCCCTGGGAACAGATCTTTTATGGAGAGTTTGATGGAAAGAGGAGGAAGAGGGTCCTTGTAAAAATTATAGGGGAATAGCTACATTAAATAAAAAAGCGAACTTTATTTTTTAAAGTTCGCTTTTTTTATGCTTGATTACAAATTTAATCAGTTAGTGTTGTTTCCACTATTTGGATGCATTATGAGTTAATGTTAAGCAAATAATTATATTAGAGCTTGACTACTACAAAAATGCAGAAATGGAGATGGATTATGTTATACATAATTCTTGTTGTTTTATTAGCAGTTTTTGCGATGTTCCTATTTATATTTAATTATATAAACACTAGAAAGAATATAATATATGAAAATAGTATAGAGCAATCTATTAAAGATATACAGCTAAACCTGGATGAGCTACAGGTTCATGCAAGGCAATTGGGTCAAAAGCACAAAGTATCTAAAAATATAAGGACTAAGGTTAATCTTTTAAAGAAGATATCCAGCCTGAAGAAGGTCCTTATAAATACATACAGGCATATCAATAAAGATGTTAAAAATGAGAAATATATAGTTCCTGCAGCAGAATGGTTTTTAGATAATTTCTATGTCATTGAAGAACAGGTAAACCATATAGAGCAGAGTCTGTCGCAACATTATTACAAAGAACTGCCCAAATTAGTATCTGGTCCTTTCAGAGGATATCCTAGGGTATATGCTATAGCTACTGAAATTGTCTCTCATACTGATGGACATATAGATGATGACATCCTATCCTGTTTTATAAATTCTTATCAACAGGAAAATGTGCTTATAAGCAGTGAAATATGGGCTTTTGCCATTATGATTAGGATAGCTTTGGTGCAAAACATAAAGGTAATATCTGATAGAATAGCTAAAATGCAGGACCAGAAAAGAATTGCAGATGAGCTGATAGATACAATACTCAACAATGCAGGCGATGATGAACACAAATTAAAAATTTCCATTGAACAACATGTAAGAGATATAAAAAAGCTGGATTCTGCTTTTGTTGAAAGACTGCTTCAGCATCTGAGGGATGAGGGATCGGAAGCAGCCCCGATATTAGAATGGTTGTATGATAAACTGACTGATCAGGGTATATCAGCCGAATATATAATAAAGTCGGAACACAAAAAACAGACAGAAGATCAGATTTCTATAGGAAATTCAATTACCAGTCTAAGATTTTTAGATTCTATAGATTGGCATAAATATTTTGAAAAGTTTAGTACAGTGGAAAAGATATTATGTAAAGATCCTGATGGAATTTATTCCAACATGGATTTTGAGAGTCGCAATTATTACAGGAGTAATTTGGAGAAGATATCTAAGAAGGCCGGGGTTTCTGAAATACAATTGGCTAGAAAAGCTATAGAATGTGCTGCATCAGCCCATGAACACCAAGACATAGAAAATGGGCGAGGGCATGTAGGGTATTATATTATAGGTGATGGTAGAGAAATACTAGAGTCAGCTATCGGATATTTACCGATATGGCCAGTCAGAGTTTGGAGAAGTTTTTCTAAACATATGGACATCATATATGTATTATCTATACTTTTACTTACCAGTTTTATAACTTTTATTATGGCAGACTATGCCTATAAAAATAATGTAGGTAATAATATATTGGTTGTAATTGCTGCTATAGTATGTTTGATACCTGCCAGTGATATTGGGGTGAAACTGATAAATTGGCTTGTAACCTCTATATGTCAACCTTGTTTTTTGCCTAAGTTGGAATTGAAGGATGGAATACCCGAAGAGCTGGCTACAATGGTAGTTATACCTACTTTGCTGTCTGATAGAAATAGGACATTAGAACTTATGGGACAGATGGAAACTTATTACTTATCAAATAGAGAGGATAATTTATTTTTTGCTATTCTGGGAGACTATTTAGATGCTCCGTGCAAAGATATGGCTGCTGATCAAAAGATAATAGACACGGCCATGAGTCAAATAAAAAGGCTTAATGATAAATATGCTAAAGACGATAAAGATATATTTTATTTGTTCCATAGAGAAAGGCTATGGAATGATTCAGAAAATATCTGGATGGGCTGGGAGAGGAAACGAGGCAAGTTGATAGAGTTCAACCGATTGATGAGAGGTGATAATACTACAACCTATACAATCAAGAGCGGTGATATAGAGAAGCTTCCTAAGATAAAATACATCATAACTCTAGACTCAGACACACAATTACCCGGAGAGACTGCAAAGATATTGATTGGAACATGCGCACATATATTAAATAGACCTGTTTTGAACGATGAATCAACCAGGGTTATTGATGGATATGGCATTTTACAACCTAGGATAAGCATATCCATTACAAACGCCTATAGTACAAATTTCTCTAAAATATATTCGGAACAGGCGGGTGTTGACCCTTATACTACTGCAGTTTCAGATGTGTATCAGGACCTTTTTTGCGAAGGAATATTCACAGGGAAAGGCATCTATGATATTGATGTATTTCAAACAGTATTGGATGGTAAATTGCCTGAAAATGCTATATTGAGTCATGATTTGCTGGAAGGTTCTTATGCAAGGACGGCTTTGGTAAGCGATATAGAGTTGGTGGATGGATATCCTTCAAAGTATAACTCTTATTCAATGCGTTTACATAGATGGGTAAGAGGCGACTGGCAGGTTTTACCTTGGCTTTCAAGGTGGGTAAGGGACGAAAAAGGGAAAAAAATAAGAAATCCAATAAACACGATAAGCAAATGGAAGATAACGGATAATCTAAGAAGGAGCTTACTATCCCCTACATTGGCTTTGCTTATCATATTAGGCATTGTTTTGCTTCCAGGATCACCATATGTTTGGGTTATCTTTGCATTGGTTACTGTGGCAATGCCTATTTTTAGCGGAATGTTAAACGCAATGAAGGTTAAAGAAAACAGGATGGGATTTTTCGAATTAGTATCAGAAGTTTTTTCTGATATTAAAAATGTTCTGATTCAAGTTATATTGAGTATAATTTTTCTGCCTTATCAGTCATATTTGATGGTGGATGCAATAATTAGAACAATCGGAAGATTGTATTTTACAAAAAAGAATATGCTTGAATGGCAGACTGCAGCTGATGCAGAGAGAAAACTCAAAAATGACTTGCCATCCTTTATATACAAAATGTGGCCTGCTCAAATTATAAATGCAATATTTTTAGTTCTAGCTTATTTTTCAGGAGGGCATAAATTTCAAGTTGCATTACCTATATCGGTGTTGTGGGCAGTTTCGCCCTACATAGCTTATTGGATCAGTCAACCGTTAAAGGAGCAAGAGGTTAGACAACTTAATAAGGAAGAAGTGGAGCTTGTCAGAAGGCTGAGCAGAAAAACATGGAGATATTTTGAAGACTTTGTGGGAGAGCAAGATAATTGGCTTCCTCCCGATAATTATCAGGAATATCCTAATGTAGGAGTAGCACACAGGACTTCTCCTACCAATATAGGTTTATGGCTTACATCTATATTAAGTGCCAGAGATATGGGATATATCAATACTACTAAAATGGTGGAATTGCTTGAAAATACTTTTAATACCTTGGGCAAACTTAAGAGATGGAGAGGACATTTTTATAATTGGTATGACACTGTCAGTATAGAGCCTATGAGGCCGTTTTATATATCTACAGTGGATAGTGGCAATTTGGTAGGCTATCTGATTGTACTAAAAAATGCCCTTAAGGAATATATGGATAAACCATTGTTGGACGATTCATTGATAAAAGGAATTCAAGATGCTGAAATGATTTTGGCGCACCAATCCGATGATCAATCATTTGACCACACAATAAGTTGGGATTTTTTAAAAAGAGAAGGTAAGAGTATCGGTGATTGGTATCAATATTTAGAAGATCTAGACCATCATTATAGAACAATCGATGTACAGGGCAATAGCCAGATATGGAAAGATAAGATTTTAGAATCTATAGATGCTATAAAACAAGAGATAGATTTATTTTTTAATTGGATAAATGAAATTGAGCAGCTGCCAATGGAATTGATTGAAGCCAAAGCCATACTGGAAGATTTAAGCAAGCAAACATCCTTAAATATAATATCAGAGGATCTAGAGTGTGCTATACAGAAAATAGAAGAATATGAAGAACAAAAAAAAGATTTAGTTCCGTTTAAAGATGGATTAAAACTGTCTTTAGGACGGGCAAAGCGCATAAGACAGCATATGAATGCTATAATTGGTAAGATAGAGGCGATAGTTGAAAGCACAGACTTTAGGAGTCTATATAATGGGGAAAGGCAGCTTTTTTCTATAGGCTATAACCTTGAAAACGAACAATTGACCGATTCATATTATGATCTTTTAGCATCAGAAGCAAGACAAGCCAGTTATATTGCTATTGCTAAAGGAGATATATCTCTTAAGCATTGGTTTAGATTAAATCGTCCTATCACTAAATCCGGAAAACATAAGGCATTGGTTTCCTGGAGCGGGACAATGTTCGAATATCTGATGCCATTGCTTGTTATGAAAAATTATAAATATACTCTACTGGATGAAACCTATAATTCTACAGTGTTTTTTCAAAAAAAGTATTCAAGTGCTAGGAAGGTTCCCTGGGGGATATCTGAATCGGCTTTTTATGCATTCGATATGTATATGAATTATCAGTATAGAGCATTTGGAATACCGAAACTGGGTTTTAAGCATGGATTGATAGATGATCTGGTTATCACTCCATATGCTACAGTATTAGCCCTGATGGTGAATGCCCCTATGGCATGTGAAAATTTAAAATTATTGATTGAACAGGGTATGGAGGGGGAATATGGGCTATATGAGGCCATTGATTACACCAAGGAAAGAATACGAAAGGGACGAGATAAAGAGATTGTAAAAAGCTATATGGTGCATCATCACGGGATGATTTTTTTGGCATTGAATAATTATTTTAACTCCAATACAACGCAAAACAGATTTCATTCAGAACCTATGATAAAAGCCCAAGAGTTGTTATTACAAGAAAAGATACCGGATATTGATACGTTTACCAAACAATACCAGGAAGACAGCATTGATATTGAAAAGATACATCAAGAAGATGTATGGGTTAATAGGAGATTCAAGACACCATATACTATTTTTCCGGAAGCCCATATATTGTCAAATGGAAAATATATGACGATGATTACCAACAGTGGTGCAGGATTTAGTGCCTATCAAGATACTGCTGTAAGCAGATGGAGAGAAGATAGTACCCGGGATAATTGGGGTTCATTTATATATATACAAAATTTAAACTCTAATTCGGTATGGTCTGCAACTGTTCAACCCTTCGGATATAAGCCCGAGAGATATAGGGTGAATTTTTATTCAGATAAGGTTGAGTTTTTTAGGAAGGATGGAAATATTGATACAAAGACAGAGATAATAGTCTGTCCTCAGAGTAATGTTGAAATAAGAAGAGTGACCCTGACAAATCACAGCGAATACAGCAGGGTGTTTGATGTTACCAGTTATTTTGAGGTTGTGTTGTCTACTTTTGATGCAGACAATGCGCATCCGGCATTTAACAAACTTTTTGTAAAGACAGAATACATGCAGGAGGGTGAAATTCTTTTAGCAAACAGAAGACCTAAATCAGATGCCGAGGAAAGTGTGTGGCTTGCTCATACTCTAGTTCTTGATGGGAGTGGAATAGGGGATGTTTCATATGAGACAGATAGAGAGAAATTTATAGGTAGAGGAAGAACTCTTGAAAACCCTATATCCATGGAACCGGAACGTCCACTCTCCAATACAGCAGGTGTTGTGGTAGATCCTGTAATGAGCATGAGGCAAAGGTTGAAGATTGAATCAGGAGGAACAGCAAAAATATCCTTTATCACAGCAGTTGAAGAAAAAAAAGGAAAAGTAATTGAAACTATAAGGAACTATAAAAATCCTGCAGCAGTGCAGAGGAGTTTCGAGATGGCATGGACCAGAAGCCAGATAGAGATGCATTATTTAGGGATCTCTTCAAATCAGGCCAGCAGTTATCAGAGGCTGGGAGCCAGGATTATGTATATGACACCGGAGATACGAGCAAGGGCTGAATATATCAAGAAAAATATAAAAGCACAACCAGCGCTATGGGCTTATGGTATATCCGGGGATTTGCCCATAATGGTTATAAGGGTGAGCAGTACAGAAGATATAACTATGGTCAAAAAGTTTTTATTAGCCCATGAATATTTGAGGATGAAAGGATTGAAGTATGATCTTGTTATTTTAAATGAGCATGGTAGCAGCTATGAACAACCTGTGCAGGAGAGACTGATGGATATCTTGAATACATCTCATGCACGTGAACTTTTAGATAAGGATGGAGGGGTGTTTTTAAGACAAATTGAGCATATTGAAAAAGAAGATTTAAACCTTTTGCTTTCTATTGCTCGTGTAGTTTATTCAGCTGATGCAGCAACATTAACACAGCACCTTAAATCAAAGATGTTGGATAAGAAATTACCGGAAAAATTAAAGCCTAAAAAGGAAAAGAGAGCATATAATGTTACTGTAATAGATAGACCAAAGCTTGTATATTATAATGGCCTGGGAGGCTTTAGCGAGGATGGAAAGGAATATGTTATAATACTGGAAAAGGATAAAAACACTCCTTCACCATGGAGTAATGTAATATCCAATCCTTCATTCGGCTGCGTTGTAACGGAATCAGGACTTGGATATACTTGGGCCGATAATAGTAGACAAAACAGGATAACACCCTGGAATAACGATCCTGTATCTGACCAGGCAGGCGAGGTGGTCTATATAAGAGATGAAGATACCGGTCAAGTATGGACTGTAACGCCTTTACCTATAAGGGATAAAGAACAATATACTATAAGACATGGACAAGGATATACCGTATATAAGCATACATGTTACGGAATTAGCCATGAAAAGACTGTGTTTGTGGCAGAAAATGATCCTGTAAAGATTTGTTCAATTAAAATGAGCAATATATCCGGTGAAACAAGAAGTATTTCATTGACATATTACGCTGAACTGGTGATGGGTGTTAATAGATCCGATAATCCTCAGTTTATTACAACAGAGTTTGATAATGATTATAAAGTTTTGATGGTGACCAATCGTTATAACGAAGATTTTAAGGATAAAATCTCCTTTTTGAATGTGCAACATGGAGGAGAGATAAGTTATACAGGCGATAGAAGCGAATTTATTGGAAGAAATAGAAACATTAGAAATCCATCTGCTATGTCTAGAATAAGGCTTTCAGGGAGATGTGGTCCAGGCTACGATCCATGTGCTGCATTACAGACAAAGGTAGACTTGAAACCGGGAGAAGTTAAGGAAGTAATATTTTTACTAGGTGAAGCAAAAGACAAAGAACAGATCAGGAGATTAGTCAAGCATTATAATGCATCCAATTCAGCGGAGGAGCTGTCAAAAATAAGGCAAAAGTGGAGCGATTATTTGTCAAAGGTGCATATCAACACACCGGATGAGAGTATGAATATATTAATAAATAATTGGTTGCTGTACCAAGTTATATCCTGTAGGCTGTGGACAAGATCTGCTTTTTATCAATCCGGTGGAGCTTATGGTTTTAGAGATCAGTTACAAGATGTGATGTCTCTAATCTATGCATCACCTGATGCAATAAGAGAACATATACTGATGTGTGCAGCACATCAGTTCATAGAAGGAGATGTGCAGCATTGGTGGCATTCTGAACAGAACAAAGGTGTGCGGACAAAAATATCTGATGATTTGCTATGGTTGCCCTTCGTTGTTGTGGATTATATAGATACCAGTGGAGATTATAGCATCCTGGATGAACAGGCACCATATTTGGAATGTGAGCCATTAGAACCTGAACAAAGTGAAATATACACAATACCTTTTATTTCTGAACAAAAAGGCTCTATCTATCAGCATTGCATAAAAGCTATAGAGAGATCTTTGGAGGTAGGCCCACACGGTTTGCCCCTGATAGGATCAGGTGACTGGAATGACGGTATGAATAATGTTGGGGTAAACGGATTGGGTGAAAGTGTATGGCTAGGATGGTTTTTGTATATTACTTTAAGGGATTTTAGCCGGTTATGTGTTAAAAAAGGCGATGTGGAAAGAGCTCAAAGGTATCAGGATATTGCTCAAAAACTCATCCAGAATATAGAGGAAAAAGCTTGGGATGGCGGTTGGTATAGGAGGGCATATTTTGATGATGGTACTCCCCTAGGTTCGGAAGAAAATTCTGAATGTAAAATTGACGGTATAGTACAGTCTTGGGCAGTTATGTCTGATGCTGCTAAACCGTCCCGCACCAGAGAAGCCATGAGAGCTGTGGAACACTATCTTATTAAAAAGGAAAACGGTATGATATTGCTATTTACACCTCCCTTTGATACTTCACCCCTAGAACCGGGATATATCAAAGGCTATGTCCCAGGTGTAAGAGAAAATGGTGGACAATATACTCATGGAGCAGTGTGGACTGTGTTAGCATATGCCCATTTAGGTGACGGTGATAAGGCAGGGGAGCTTTATAATATGTTGAATCCTATTAATCATTCAAGGACGATTATTGAACACTCCAGGTATAAGGTGGAGCCTTACGTGATGGCAGCCGATGTGTATGCCACAGAACAGCAGCAAGGCAGGGGAGGGTGGACATGGTATACGGGTTCAGCCAGCTGGATGTATCGTGCAGGAGTTGAGTGGATAGCAGGGCTTAAAAAGCGAGGAAATGCGATGATTATTGATCCCTGCATTCCCAAGCATTGGAAAGAATATGATATCAAATACAGGTATAAAAATTCTGTATATAATATACATGTAACAAATGACCAAGGCGTATGTAGAGGTATCAAGGAAATGTATATAGATGGACAGCCTCAACCGGACAATACTATAAATCTGTATGATGATGGAAAAGAACACCATGTAAAAGTAATAATGGGTGATGATGGCAATAGGGAATGACAAGATGCTCTATATATTTAGTAGTAAAAGGATTAGACCATTGTCCCATATTTCTAAAAATAAAATAAGGGGATTTAAAATATCCCCTTATTTTATTCTGGTTGAGCCATGCCGTTATTTGCCATAAAATTTGCTATTCCTTCCCCGTGTTGTTGTTCCTCTTTTTGTATGTGTTGAAGAGCCTGAGCTATATTGGTGTTTGTAAAATCAAAAACAGCATCGTTATAGGTTCCGGATACAAACTTCTCCGTCATGAGCATGTCCTTGCATAATTCTGCATCGTTTACCCCACTCATGGCTGACTGCAGCGATGAGTTATTATTCTGTATCGGTTGAGGTTGTTGCTGTTGACTGCTGTTTGGCATTCCCTGGAAATCGCCGTTTAAAATTTGGTTTATGGTATCATAGTGATTTTGTTCCTGTGAAGCATATGAGTTAAAAAGGTCTTTTAATTCTTGATTTTGTGTTTGATTTGCATAGTTTAAATATTTCTGAATGCAAATTTGTTCATGTTCTTTTTGTTCTTTGAGCACATTTATTTGTTTATCATTCAATGAAATGTTCATATATACACCTCCAATATTTATTGTTGATAAAGACGTTAAAAATATTCACAGATAATAATTTTGTAAAGAAATGAAAAGAATATATAACGATGATTATGAAAAAATTAATCAGTATTCCCTAATTTACATTTCATAAAAACTAAACTATTGATAAGAATAATATTAGGAGGCGATGTGAAATTGGTAAACAAGAAAAAAATAATATATGTTTTTTTATTGATTTTTTTGATATCTGCGTTTATGACTGGTTGTATGAACGCTAGAAGACCTGCTCCGGACACTACACCGCGAACGCCTGATACCACTGAAAGAACCAGATATTATTATGATGACACAACACCTCGGCGTCCTGATACCAACTATTATGATAGAGACATAACCGATGATAGGATAAACGATAGAGTAGATGATGATAATGTTTATGATGCAAACACAAAAGCAAAGCGTATAGCAAGTCAGATTACCAAATTGAAGGATGTGGAAAAGGCAAGTGTTGTACTATCAGGAAATACTTGTATTGTGGGTGTGGAGTTGGATTCAAAATTAAGAGACAGAATGACTGAAACGGTTAAGGAACGAATCGAGACAAAATGCAAAAATGCGGATCCTGCAATAAAAAGAGTAGTTGTTTCGGCGGATCCAGATATATTTGACAGGTTGAAGAGTATGGCTTCTGACATAGAGAAGGGCAAACCATTAAGTGGTTTTACCGAAGAAATAGATGAAATAATAGACAGAATAAAGCCTCAAACAAGATAATAGTATATAGGCATGACTGGAATCAAGGCCCGCTTTATTAATCTAGCTTTAAATAAGCGGGCTTTGATTATATAGTTATTTTTAAAGGGATAAAAATTTTATTACTAATAAATGTTGAAGAGATAAGGATAAAAGTATAGAATGTTGGTATATTATGGCTGTACAAGTTTTTTAGTAAGGAGGATAAATTAATGGATATTTACCAGATATCGAAAGGTATAAATTTGTTTGTGATACCAAAGAAGAAATTTAAAACTGTAGAGGTTAATTTTTTTATCGAAAGTGAATTGGATGATAACTATACAAAGACTGCCTTACTGCCATATGTATTGAGAAGAGGCTCTCGTAAATTTACTAATTTAATTGAGATAGAGAAATATCTTGAAGAATTGTATGGAGCCAGATTCAGGTATGGCTTGCTAAAAAAAGGAGAAAGGCAAATAATAAATTTTGGGATGAGTGTAGCCCATCCTGAGTTTATTCCGGATAATGAGGATTTAATCGGGAAATCAGTGGAATTTATTTGGGATATAATATCTGATCCTTTAACTCATGAAGGAGCTTTCAATGATAGTTATGTAGAACAGGAAAAGGAGAATTTAGCTCAAAAGATATCAGGACTGATAAATGATAAGATAGCTTACTCAATCGAAAAATGTTTTCAGAACATGTGTCAAGGTGAGAGATTTGGCAAATTGATTTATGGAGACAAGGATGAACTTAAATCCATTGATTCTAAAAGTTTATTTGAACATTACCGTAATTTAATGGATTCAAATCCAATTTATATATTTATAGTGGGAGATGTATTGCCGGCTGAAGTATATGATACTGTAAAGAGGATAATAAGGGTGGAAAGAAAAAGCATCAAAATCATTCCTGACGAGATTTCGAAAAAACTGGTGCAAGAGCCTAAATACATAAATGAAGTGCTGGATGTGAATCAAGGGAAGCTATGTTTGGGATACAGGACTAACATCAGCCTGAAAGACAATAACTATCCTGCACTGGTATTGTATAACAGTATATTAGGAGGAGGTCCTCATTCCAAGCTTTTTTTAAATGTCAGGGAGAAGGCCAGTCTTGCATACTACACTTTTTCTAGGATTGAAAAGTTTAAAGGTCTGATGATTATAGGGTCGGGTATAGAGGTTGATAACTATAAAAAAGCCCTTGAATTGATAAATGAACAAGTAGAGCATATGGGACAGGGCAATATAACCTTTGAAGAGATAGATGCAGCTAAAAAATCTTTGATTAATTCCTATAAATCTATCAAAGATGATGCAGCTCAATTGACAGATTATTATTTCAGCAATCATCTTAAAAATGTTCAATGTACTTTAGATGATGCTATTGAGAAAATAGAAAAGATAAGCTTAAATGAAATAGTGAAGGTAGCAAGCAGTATAAAACAGGATACAATATATTTTTTGACAAACAAAGGCAGGGAGGGTGAATAAGATGTTTACTCAAGTTGAAAGTGATATTCTCAAAGAAACTATTTATTACAAACGACTAGATAACGGTCTTAAGTTTGTATTTATGCCTAAACCGGGCTATACAAAAAAATATGCCATATATGCAACTCAATATGGATCTATAGATAATAATTTTGTGGTTCCGGGGGATAACAACCCTACCAAGGTTCCTGATGGCATAGCCCATTTTTTAGAACACAAAATGTTTGAAGAAGAGCAGGGGAATGTATTCGATGATTTTTCAAAATATGGAGCCTCTGCCAATGCTTTTACCAGCTTTAATATGACTGCATATTTATTTTCTTGTACCGATAATTTTTATCAGAATTTAGACACTCTTGTAGGGTTTGTTTCCAGGCCATATTTTACACGAGAAAATGTTGAAAAGGAAAAAGGTATAATAGGGCAGGAAATAAGGATGTATCAGGATAGCCCTGAGTGGAGGGTGTATTTTAACCTATTGAATGCGCTATACAAAGACCATCCCGTCAAGATTGATATCGCAGGAACTATTGAAAGCATTGCACAAATAGATAAAGATGTATTATATAAATGTTATAATACTTTTTATAATCCGGGCAATATGGTGCTTTTTGTAGTAGGAGACTTGGACTATCAAGCATTGCTGCAACAACTTCAGACTAGCATCAGCGATACTCAACATGTTTTTCAGGAGATAAAAAGGTTTTATCCTGAAGAACCGGACAGTATAAACAAAAAGGTTATAGAGCAGAGATTGCAAGTATCAGTTCCCCTATTCAACATGGGTTTTAAAGAACAAGAATTAGGGATATCAGGAAAAGAGCTTCTCAAAAGACAAATTTCAACCGACATATTGCTTGAAATGTTGTTAGGAAAGAGCTCTGAACTCTATAATAAACTGTATGAGACCGGGCTTATAAATAATACTTTTGATAAAGAATATGTTGGTCAAAAAATATATGGGCATACAATTATTGGAGGAGAATCTAAACAACCCCGAAAAGTAGAAAATGAAATTTTGAATCATATAAAAAAGGTGAAAAAGTCAGGATTAGATTATAATTATTTTGAAAGAATAAAGAAAAAGATGTTCGGGGATTTCTTGAACAGCTTCAATTCGGTAGATTTTATAGCTTATAATTTTGTTTCTTATTATATGAACGATATTAGTTTTTTTGATTATTTGAAGGTACTGCAGGATATTGATATTGATGAAATAGACCAAAGATTAAACGAGCATTTTAATGACGACAACCAGGCTTTATCTATAATAATGCCTATATAAGTTGCTGTTTTGCAATTTCACAAAAATCTAACTTTTAAGGGGTGATAGGTATATGACTGGAGTTGCTTTTGAAATATTTGGCATTTCTATCTATTGGTATGGTATTATTATTGCAACTGCGGTGGTGATTGGCCTATATATTGCTATGAAGGAAGCAGAGAGGCTGGGGCATAATAGTGAGTTGATATTGGACTTTTGTTTGATAGCCATTCCTCTATCCATATTAGGTGCTAGGATCTATTATGTGATATTTAAATGGGCATACTACTCCCAGCATCCCCAAGACATCATTAAGATATGGCATGGTGGTCTTGCGATATATGGAGGGGTTATAGCGGGCATAATAGTATCCATATTTTTCAGCCGGAGGAGAAAGATAAGTCTCTGGGAGCTGGTGGACATACTCACTCCTAGCTTGATATTGGGACAGGCTATGGGAAGGTGGGGTAATTTTTTTAATCAAGAGGCATATGGATATCAGGTGACCAACCCATCCTTGCAATGGTTTCCTTTTGCAGTGAAGATAGGGGAGAATTGGCACTTAGCTACATTTTTTTATGAGTCTATCTGGGACTTCGGGGTGTTTTTTTATTTGATATGGCTTAGAAAGAGGAAAAAGATGAAAGGTTCTGTATTTCTTGCTTATCTGATACTTTACCCCCTTGGGAGATTTTTTATAGAACCTTTGAGAACCGATAGCCTGATGTTTGGTCCTTTCAGAGTTTCCCAACTTTTAAGTTTGATACTTATAATAATTGCATTGATAATATTTTTTATTAAAAAGAGGTACCATCATTCAAAAGATGAACAAACAGAAGCTTAAAATAGCAAAAAAAGAGATAGTTAGAAGCTATCTCTTTTTTTGTTATTTTAAATTAGGCTTTAAGTCTCAATTTAATAAAATCTATTAAAATTTTTTTTAAAATGAAGGAATTTAAGAAAATATATAGAATTAAACAATTAAGTGGTTGAAAGTGGCACGAAGTGGTAGTAAAGTATAAGTGGGGGGTGAAAACATGTTCATTGGGGAGTACAATCATTCGGTGGATGCCAAGGGAAGGGTAATTATTCCTTCTAAGTTCAGGGACAACCTTGGTGAAAAATTTGTGATAACCAAAGGATTAGATGGATGTCTATTCGTATACCCCAATGATGAATGGGAAATGTTGGAGAAAAAATTAAAGTCATTACCTCTCACTAATAAAAATGCAAGAGCTTTTGTTAGATTTTTCTTTTCAGGCGCTTCAGAATGTGAGACTGATCGTCAGGGAAGGATATTAATACCTGGCAACTTAAGAAGCTATGCGAAATTGGACAAGGATGTATCGATAATTGGAGTTTTGACAAGGGTGGAGATATGGAGTAAAGACGTTTGGAGAGAATATAACAGTGATGAAAATTTAAGCTATGAAGAGATAGCTAATAATATGGAGGAATTAGGAATTTGATTTGGACGGTGAAACATCGTGACTTTTAAACATATACCGGTTTTGCTCCATCAAACTGTAAAGGGTCTGGAATGTGGCCCAGGTGATACCATAGTTGACGGTACTACAGGTGGAGGAGGACATTCATCAGAGATCATAAAGAATATACTTCCTGGAGGGAGGTTGGTCTGTATAGATAGGGATATTGAAGCTATACAGGCAGCTAAAAAGCGTTTAGAAACATATAGTGGAAATATAGTATATGCAAATGGTAATTTCAAGGATATAAAGAATATATTAAAATCTCAGGATATAGAGGGTATAAATGGTGCAATACTTGATTTAGGGGTTTCTTCCTATCAGATAGACAATATTGATAGAGGTTTCACCTATAAAAGTGAAGCTCCTCTTGATATGAGGATGGATAGAAGTCATCCTGTGAAAGCATCAGATGTGGTAAATCAGTACAGTAAACAGCGCCTTGCTGACATAATAAAAAGGTATGGTGAAGAGCGTTGGGCATCTCGAATAGCTGAATTTATTGTTGAGCACAGACAGCAAAAAAGGATAGAGACTACAAGTGAATTGGTGGATATCATAAAGAGGGCTATTCCGGTTAGGGCAAGAATCACTGGTGGACATCCAGCCAAGAGGACTTTTCAGGCAATCAGGATTGAAGTGAATCAAGAGCTCAAGATATTAGAGCAGGCGATAAAGGATATAGTAGATGTGCTTAAACCCGGTGGGCGGTTGTGCATAATAACATTTCATTCTTTAGAGGACAGGATTGTAAAAAATACTTTTAAGATGTTACAAAACCCATGTACATGTCCGCCTGAATTTCCTATATGCGTTTGTGGCAAACAGCCGGTGGTAAAAGTTATTACCAGCAAACCTATTATACCGTCTGAACATGAAATAGATAATAATCCTAGAGCAAAAAGTTCAAAGCTAAGAATATGTGAAAAAATATGATGCGTTCTAAATACAAAAGAAGGTGAATACAATTGTTAGTAGCAGAAAGACAACAGTATAGCCATGAGTACTATAGGGAAAATCAAACCACAGAAAGTCAAAAGAAAACTTCAAAGCCTAAAAAAGTAAACAGGGTAAAGCCGGTACTGGCTATTTTGGTTTGTTTTGCTATGGTATGTTTTTATTTTACGCTCTATGCAAGAAGTATCATGGCTTCTCATCAATTATCTATTTTAAACAATCAGTTGGAGCAGGAAATAAAAAACACTGAATATTTAAAGACCCAGCTGATAGCAAGCTATGATATGAGGGAGATAGAGGATATAGCAATAAACCAATTGGGAATGCAGTATCCGGAATCTTATCAGATAGTATATGTGGATTTACCTGTTGAGGAGTCTGATGCAGAGGATACAAAAGTTGCCCTGGTGGAAAAAACAGATAGATATGGAAAGAATGTAGAAAATATAGTTAAAAGGTTTTACAATTTATTTGATTGACCTCGTAGGCGGGGGTGATTTTTTTTGACAGAAATAGGTATGACTCATAAGAAGAGGTTATTGATAGTTTTACTAGTTATTACACTTATCTATATTTTATTGACAGGAAGAGTAGCGTGGGTTCAACTGGTCAAAGGTCCGGAATACCAAAAAAAAGCGATAAGTCAGTGGACTAAGGAGTTTCAAGTCAATGCGAGACGAGGAACTATATATGATAGAAGTGGTAAAGAGATACTGGCTAAGAGTATAGATACAGAAACTTTGGTGGCCAGTCCCAACCAGATCTCTGATATAGATGAAACTGTTGGGCATTTAACAGATATATTGGAGATGGATGCTAAATATATAGAAGATAAGCTATCCCAGAAAGACAAGGCCCAGGTGTATATCAAGAGGAAGCTGGAAAAGCCTCAAACAGATAAAATCAGAGAACTCAAGATAAAAGGTGAGTTAAGCGGAATATACCTTATACCGGATAAGAAAAGGATATATCCCAATAAAAGTCTAGCTTCCCATGTGGTGGGATTTACCAGTGATGACGGAAAAGGGTTGTCTGGGGTGGAGCTTTTTTATAATGAGTATCTTGTAGGATCCCCAGGGTGGATTGTTACAGAAACTGACGCTAAGGGAAGAGAGATAGATTCGCCGGATAGTTTTATACCTCCTAAAGATTACTATGACTTGATATTAACTATAGATAAAAAAATACAATATTTTGCAGAGAGGGAACTGGAAAAGGCGGTCTTAAAGAGCAAGGCTAAAAATGGTATGGTAGTTGTGATGGATCCAAACAATGGTGATATCCTCGCATTGGCAGCAAAGCCTGATTATGATTTAAATGATCCTAGAAAGGCACCGGACAAGGCCACTGAAGGCAGTTGGGATGGTTTGAGTGAACAGGAGCTTTTAGATGAATGGATGCGGATATGGAGGAATCCTATAATATCAGATACATATGAACCTGGCTCTACTTTTAAGATAGTTACTTCAGCGGTGGCGTTGGAGGAGGGTGTTGTTAAGCCTGAGGACCAATTTTATGCTAAAGGATATGAGCTAGTATCCGGGAGAAGAATAAAATGCTGGAGATCCGACAGACCGCATGGTCAACAATCTTTTACTGAAGGTGTGATGAATTCTTGCAACTGTGTATTTATGCAAACGGCATTTAGGTTAGGGAAAGAGAAGTTTTATAAGTATTTAGATGCATTTGGGTTTGGTGAAAAAACCGGTATAGATGTTACAGGCGAAGCAGAAGGGCTTATACAAAACATAGAAAATGTAGGAGATGTTGAATTAGCTACCATTTCTTTTGGTCAGGGAATATCTGTAACACCATTACAATTAGTTTCTGCGGCGTCAGCAGTAGTGAATGGCGGTGTTCTTGTAAAACCAAGAGTTGCGCTAGGTGTCATAAATAGGGAACAGAATAACAAAGTTGAATATTTTGAGCCACAAAAGGTGAGAAGGGTTATTTCAGAACAGACTTCAAAAACAACTAGAGAGATACTGGAAAAAGTGGTATCCGACGGTACCGGAAAAAATGCTTATTTAGAGGGATATAGAGTAGGGGGCAAAACAGGAACAGCTCAAAAAGTCGAGGATGGCAAATATGTAAGTGGTAAATATATATCTTCTTTTCTAGGGATAGCCCCTATGGACGATCCAAAGGTGGTAGTGCTTGTTATATTGGATGAACCTGGTGTTTATCCGTATTTTGGTGGTACTGTGGCAGCTCCTGTTGTGCGTGAAATAATCAAAGATTCTCTGATGCATTTAGGTGTTCAGCCTGAACTGACTGAAGATGAAATTGCAGATAATGCAAAGACGAAGGTAGAGGTGCCAGAAATAAGAAATTTATCTTACGAGGATGCAATAAAAAAGTTGAAAGAGTCTAAACTTGAATATATAGTAGAAGGTGATGGGAATACTGTTGTTGAGCAGATCCCAAAAGCAGGTGCAAAAGTTGCAGAGGGCACTAAGATACTTGTATATCTTGATATGAGCACAGAAGGGGACAATATGCTTAAAGTTCCTGATGTTAAGGGTAAATCTATACTTGATGCTAGCAAAATCTTAAATGCTGAAGGTCTGAAATTGAAAATCAATGGCAGCGGTATTGCTGTTAGCCAGAATCCTCCTCCGGGAACAGAAGTTTCGCCTGGTTCTGTTGTTGAGGTTGAGTTTGAAGTTCCCGGCGAAAATATAGAATAGCACAAAGCATATAATCACCACTTGATACGGAAACTAAAGATAACATGGAGGTAAAAAATTGAATATCAAAGAATTGTTCCAAGGCATAGGCGTGATTCAAATACAGGGAGATCAAACAACAAAAATAGATGGGATAACCCATGACTCAAGAAAAGTGCAAAATAATTTTTTATTTATATGTATAACAGGTTTTGTAAGTGATGGACATGATTTCATTTCCCAAGCTGTAAAGAATGGAGCAACTGCAATAATGGTAGAAAGAGATGATGTGGATGTTCCAGAAGGGATAGCGCGCATAAGAGTATCTGATTCAAGAAAAGCTATGGCCTTAGTGTCTAAAAGAATCTATGGGGCACCAGATGAAAAAATGAAAATCATAGGTATAACGGGTACTAACGGGAAGACTACAACTACATACTTGATTAAGTCCATACTGGAAAGTGCAGGCGAGAAAACAGGAATTATAGGTACAATCAGCAATATGATAGGAGATAGGGAAATTCCGGCTAGTAGAACTACTCCTGAAGCACCTGAACTTTTCTATCTACTTGATAATATGGTGAGAGAACGCGTAAATTGTGTTGCTATGGAGGTCTCATCACATTCTCTTGAATTAAATAGGGTGGAAGGTTGTAGATTTGAGGTGGGGGTTTTTACTAATTTAACTCGTGATCATTTAGATTTTCATAAGACTTTTGAAAACTATGTTGCTGCTAAAGCTAAGTTATTTAAGCAAAGCAAAAAGACCGTTATAAATATAGATGATAAATACAGTGATAGAATATTAAAGGATTTAAATAGTCGATTAATCACATATGCAATCCATAAAGATGCTGATGTAACAGCTGACAATATTTCTATAGACGAGAAGGGCGTTAGATTCAAGTTAAAAACCGGGGATGATAGTGCTGACATCGCTATGAACATACCCGGAATTTTTACTGTATACAATGCACTTGCAGCAGCTGCCGCTTGTTATGCAATAGGAGTAAACATATCTGATATAAAAAATGGGTTGGAAAATGTAAGGAGTGTTCCTGGTAGGTTTGAAGTGATTGAGAATGATAGGGATTATACTATATTGTTAGATTATGCACATACCCCCGATGGATTGGAAAATATCTTAAAAACGGTAAATGAATTTGCTAGGGCTAGGATAATTACGCTTTTTGGTGCAGGTGGGGACCGTGATGCCACAAAGCGGCCTGAAATGGGTAAAATAGCTGGAAAATATTCCGATCTATGCATAATCACCTCAGATAATCCTAGGACGGAAGAACCTATGGAAATAATCAGACAGATAGAAAAAGGTGTTAAATATGAAGGGTGTGAATATGTAATAATCGAAAACAGGTTAGAAGCTATAAAGTACGCATTAAATATTGGGAAAGAAAATGATGTGATAATTTTGGCAGGTAAAGGACATGAAAACTATCAAATATTGAAGGATAGGGTAATTGAATTTGATGAAAAAAAGATAGTGAGAGAATTGTTAGATAAGGACGATATTTAATTAAATTTTAATACATAGTTTTATATACAATACTTATATACAATGATAGTATATATTATAATATACAAAGACTACAATAGACAGTTTTAGGAGAGGAGCAGGTATCATGCAGACAGTTGTGTACTCTATCATTGTTGCATTTTTTATTTCTCTTTTATTGGGGCCTATTATCATACCTATATTAAAAAAATTGAAGTTGGGTCAAAATGTAAGAGATGATGGACCGGAAAGCCATTTAAAGAAATCAGGTACACCCACTATGGGGGGTGTGATAATCATTATCTCTTTTTTGGTAGGTACTTTTTTATTTATTAAAGGGGAGTGGGAACTTACTTTAGCAGTTATTTTAATCACCTTTTTTTATGGTACTATAGGTTTTGTAGACGATTTTATAAAAGTTGCGATGAAAAGATCATTAGGTTTGAGAGCCTATCAAAAACTGGTTGGACAGATAGGAATTGCAATTATTTTTTCAATATATGCATATGCAAATCCGGAAATAGGAAGTAAGATATTAATACCTTTTACCGATACTTATTGGGATTTGGGTATATTTTTTATTCCGTTCACAACATTTGTTATTGTAGGCACTGTAAATAGTGTAAATCTTACTGATGGATTAGATGGTCTTGCCACCACTGTTACATTGATTATCTCTGCTTCATTTGCCCTTGTATTCAATGCTGTTGCAGAAAAAGCGTTTGAAACAGGCAATATGTTATTGGCAACTGATATGAAGAATGTAGCGGTGGCAGCAGGTGCTCTCACCGGCGCTTGCCTTGGTTTTTTGAGATTCAATACATACCCTGCTAAAGTTTTTATGGGGGATACCGGTTCGCTGGCATTAGGAGGTGCTATAGCGTCTATGGCGGTGGTACTAAAAGCCCCTCTGTTTTTATTGATATTTGGTGGTATTTATGTCATAGAAGCGGTATCGGTAATATTGCAGGTTATATACTTTAAATTAACTGGAAACAGGATATTTAAGATGAGTCCGTTGCACCATCATTATGAACTTTGTGGCATGCCTGAAAGTAGGATAGTAACATTTTTCGGTGTGGCTACGGTAATACTTTGTTTAATAGGTCTACTGGCGATAAATATTTAGGATAGGATGATTCATATGGATTTTAAAAACAAGCAGATACTTATTGTAGGACTTGCAAGAAGTGGAATAGCTGCTGCCAAGATATTATCCGAAATGGGAGCGAATATATTTGTCAGCGATATTAAGGAGCAAGAACAACTTTTATCAGAGATGAATCAGCTTAAAGACTATAACATACAATTTTATTTGGGTAAAATGCCTGACCCGCTTATAGATAAGGTAGATATCATAGTTTTAAGCCCAGGTGTGCCATCTGATTTACCGTTTGTAAAAAAAGCCTTGGACTTAGGAAAAGAAGTGATAAGTGAGGTAGAGGCTGCTTATAGAATATGTCCTGCCCCCATAATTGCAATAACAGGTACTAATGGGAAAACCACTACTACTTCGTTGATATATGAAATATTTAAAGCAGCGGGAGAAAATGCTTTTTTATCAGGTAATATAGGGGTACCTATGATAGGGCAAGTTGAAAAGGTTGATAAAAAAGATGTAGTGATAGCAGAAATAAGCAGTTTTCAGCTGGAAACAATAAAGCATTTTAAACCTAAAATCAGTGCAGTTTTAAATATAACTGAGGATCATTTAAACCGGCATAAAACATTGGAAAATTATCTAAAAGCAAAAGCTAAAATCACTATAAATCAGACAGAGGATGATTTTTTAATTATAAATGAGGATGACCCTAGATTGAAATTGATAAAGGGGCTGAGCAAGGCCAGGGTTATACCTTTTTCCCGTAAAAAGATTTTAGAGACGGGTGCTTTTATAAAAGACGATAAAATAATAATGGGATATGACGGTAAAGATCAGGTTATTTGCAAAGTAAGCGATGTATCCATCCCCGGGCTTCATAATCTAGAGAATGTATTGGCTGCGGTAGCAGTTTCATCTGTGTTTAAAATAGGAGCATCTACAATTAAAAGTACGTTAAAAACATTTCCAGGCGTAGAACATAGGCTGGAATTTGTTGATCAGATAAATGATGTGATATATATAAATGATTCTAAAGGGACTAATCCCGATGCTTCTATAAAGGCATTACAATCAGTGGATAGGCCGATAGTATTGATAGCAGGAGGCATGGATAAGGGAAGTGATTTTGCTGAATTTTTGATTGCTGGAAAAGATAAAATAAAACATCTCATATTGTTGGGAGAAACTAAAGATAAGATAAAACAAACTGCCCATGAGGTGGGAATTAAAAGTATAATTGTTGTAAATACTTTAAAAGAAGCGGTGCAACAGAGCAGTAAGGTCTCCAAGAGTGGAGATGCTGTGCTGCTTTCACCTGCTTGTGCCAGCTGGGATATGTTTGACAGTTTTGAGGAGAGGGGTAGAGTTTTTAAGCAAGCGGTAAGTAATTTGAGGAGGTAAAGCCTTAATGTCAGTTAAAAATGCTTGTGACTACACTATATTACTAGATGTGTTTTTGCTTTTAGCGATTGGGGTAATTATAGTGTATAGCTCTAGTTTTTATTATGCATATATAAATTTTAATGATAGCGCATACTTTTTAAAAAGACAGTTGCTTTGGAGCCTTATAGGTTTATTTGTTATGATATTCATGATGAATTTCGATTATTGGAAGTTAAGAAAACTATCAAAGCCTGCTCTTATTATAAGTTTTTTCCTATTAGTTGTTGTATTTGTATTGGGATTAAAAGGAGAACATGAATCCCATGGTGCTACTAGGTGGATAAGGTTTGGCGGGGTTGGAATCCAGCCTTCAGAAGTAGCCAAAATATCTATGATAATTTATTTAGCTTCTAGCCTAGATAAAAAGGGGGAAAAAATTAAAAGTTTCAAGAAGGGATTAGTTCCTTATCTTGTGGTGCTATCTGCTTTTTTCGGATTAATACTATTACAGCCTGATTTAAGTACAGCAGTGACTTTGGCTACTATAGTTTTTATAATGTTGTATATATCAGGAGCTGATATGAGGCATCTAGTGCCCATAGCAATTATTGGATTTGCAGCAGCAGCATATTTTGTGACGTCAGAGGATTATAGAATGAGAAGATTTTTGGCATTTATCGATCCATGGGCTGATCCTGGTGATACAGGTTATCATATTATCCAGTCGTTATACGCATTAGGATCGGGAGGTCTATTTGGTACCGGTCTTACAGGGGGAAAGCAGAATTTGCTATATTTGCCCGAAGCTCATACCGACTCGATTTTTTCTATATTAGGGGAGCAGTTGGGGTTTGTAGGATGTGCTTTGGTTATATTGTTATTTATTATATTGATATGGAGAGGAATAAAGGTAGCGGTAAATTCACCTGATATGTTTGGATGCCTGTTGGCCAGTGGGATAGTTTCACTGATAGGTGTTCAAGCAGCCATAAACATAGCAGTAGCCACTTCTAGTATTCCTCCTACCGGAATCCCACTGCCATTTATAAGTTCAGGGGGTTCATCCCTTGTGATCACTTTAGCGGGTATGGGTATATTATTGAATATTTCAAAATATGCAAAATTGGATAGGGGTTGAAACATTGAAAGTAGTTATAGCAGGTGGGGGTACAGGCGGTCACATCTATCCGGGAATCGCCATAGCCAAATATCTCCAATCAAGGGATAAAGATATTGATATTATTTTTATAGGCACTCGAAAAGGTTTAGAAATGGACTTGGTGCCGAGAGAAGGGTATAAGTTAGAATTGATAAGTGTTAGCGGATTTGAAAGAAAGATCAGCTTTGATACATTGTTGACTGTAAAAAAAGCGTTTAAGGGGTTATCAGAGTCCAAGAGAATATTGAGGCAATTCAAGCCGGATATTGTGATTGGAACCGGTGGATATGTCTGTGGGCCTGTAGTTTTTAGTTCATGGCTGATGGGTATTCCTGCTATCATCCATGAGCAGAATGTTATCCCCGGTGTTGCCAATAAATTATCAGCTAAATTTGTTAAAAAAATTGCCATAAGCTTTGAGGAAAGTAAAAAATATTTTAAGAATAAATCAAAGCTGGTATATACTGGGAATCCTATCAGAGGGGAGATACTGAAGGCGGATAGAAAAAAAGCCTTGGCTAGCCTTGGCTTATCTGAAGATACGCCTATTATTATGTCAGCAGGGGGAAGCAGAGGTGCAAGGCCCTTAAATGAAGCTATGGTGGATTTAATAGATAAAAATATTAAGCGAAATAGGCGATACCAGGTAATAATGTCCACAGGGAAGAATCAATATGAGCATGTTTTAGGGATGTTAAAGGATAAAAAGATAGACGTTGATAAAACAAAAAACATAAGGGTGCTTCCTTATATTTATGAGATGGAAAATGCTCTTGCTGCATCTGATATTGTTATATCCCGTGCAGGGGCGATAATGCTTTCTGAGTTGACAGCTTTAGGCATTCCGTCGGTTTTGGTACCTTCGCCCTATGTAGCTAATAATCATCAAGAATATAACGCACGTGCATTGGAAAAAGCAGGTGCTTCTATTGTTATATTGGAAAAGGATTTAAAAAATATAGATTTGGAATCTAAAGTTTTCCAAATGATAAATAATGATAAAAAGCTTAAATTTATGAGATTTAACAGTCAAAAATTAGCTTGTACAGATGCTGATGAAAAAATTTATAATATAATAAAAGAGATAACTCTGTAACTGATGTTCATTCTAAGTAACACCTTCAGTGCTGATGCATAGTATAATATATAATAAAATATTTATGCATCCTTGGAGGTGAACATGTGCATGGGACAGTTGATGATTGAGGGTGGAAACAGGCTGCAAGGTGAAACTAGCATATATGGTTCAAAAAATTCTATATTACCTATAATAGCAGGGTCCATACTGAACAGGTCAGAGAGTGTGATCCGTAATGTTCCACGGCTTTCCGATGTCTGCTATATGGTAGAAATCATAAAGAGGATTGGTGCAAAAGTAAAATGGGATGACGATGTATTGATTATAGATTCTTCGGGCATAAGCGAACACGAACTGCCCAATGAATTAGTAAGAAAGATAAGATCTTCCATTGTTTTGCTCGGTCCCATGTTGGCTACAATCGGAAAGGTAAAGATTACCGGGTATCCAGGGGGATGTGAAATTGGGCCTAGGCCTATTGATTTGCATATAAAATCTCTAAGAAAGATGGGATATTCCATCGATGATCTGCAAGGTACTGTGTATGGAGAAGCAAAAAATCCTTGTGGATGTGACATACATCTTGACTATCCTAGTGTGGGAGCTACAGAGAATATAATGCTTGCTTCGGTGGCGATAAAAGGGGAAACCGTAATAAGAAATGCTGCGAAAGAGCCCGAGATAATGGATTTACAGAACTTCCTTAATTCTATGGGTGCAGATATAAAAGGAGCAGGCACGAATACTATTGTTGTGACAGGTGTGACAAAATTACATCCTGTAGAACATACCATAATTCCTGATAGGATAGTTGCAGGAACTATTATGGTTGCGGCAGCTATAACTAAGGGGAAGATTACCGTTAAAAATGTGATAAATGAGCATATACAGCCTGTAATAGCAAAGCTGATGGAATGTGGATGCAATATAGATGTTTACAAAGACTGGATAGTAGTTCAGGGGAATGAGACTGTAAAAGCAACTGACAGGATCTTAACATTGCCTTATCCAGGATTTCCTACAGATATGCAGGCTCAAATGGTATCTCTTTTAAGCATTGCCGATGGAACAAGTGTGGTGACAGAGACAGTTTTTGAAAACAGGTTTAAGCACGTTCAAGAGTTAGCTAGGATGGGTGCGGATATAACCATAGATGGCAGAACTGCCATTATCAATGGGGTTGATTCTCTCCAAGGAACAAAGGTTTGCGCTAGAGATCTGCGAGGAGGCGCTGCTATGGTATTAGCAGGTCTAGCAGCTAGAGGCACAACTATTGTTCAGAATATAGAATATATAGAGAGGGGATACCAGGATTTGGATGAACAGTTGATTGAATTGGGTGCAGATATATCGAAGATTGGATAAGTTACGAATCGAGATTAAAATACCGGATAAAAGCACCAACCTTACACTTAGTGAAATTGGAGTTGGTACATAAACATGAAAAATACTAGAAAAAAGACCATGCATTCCAAACATGTAAGAGCAAGGCATTTTTTTTCAATAGCAATAATAGTGATTTTAATGCTCATTTTACTTGTTCTCACATTTAATACCGGATTTTTTTCTATTAAAGAAATAAGCGTATCAGGTAATCAAAAAATAGTATATAATGAAATTATTAAACTATCAGGTGTTGGTTTTAATGATAATATTTTAAAAGTAAACAAAAAAGTTATAAAAGAAAGGTTGGAAACTAACCCTTATATATCGGTGCAAAGTATAAAAAGGAAACTGCCTGATAAGCTTATAATAAATATAAAAGAAAGACAAGAAAAGTGTATAATACCATACCTAGGCTCATACGTTTTTTTAGATGATGAAGCTAGAGTTCTGAAGATAGAGGAGTTTGTAGAGAATATAGACATACCTATAATGACAGGGATCAATATTTCCAGCTTTACAATAGGTGAAAAAGTTGATTTTGAGCAGCGTGAAAAAATAGCGCTTTTGACTGATATAATGTCATCACTTGAAAAGGCTGATGTGAGCAGTTATATATCTGAAGTCAATGTATCTGATATGAGAAACATTGTTATATTTACAGTTGATGGCACTGAAGTACTGGTTGGTGATGACAATGATCTTTTTTGTAAATTTTCTATGCTTATGTCGGCACTTGAGGATATGAATTTAAGGAAAGACAATTCTGAATATGTTTTAGATATAAGTGTTTGTGGACAAGCAGTGCTAAAACCTAAAAATGAATAGGAGTTATAAGATGAAAAAAGATAGGCTTGGGCAAATTTCAATAATGTTTATTTGTATTATTTTAGGGTTAATGCTAGCTGTTCAGTTTAAAAGTGTGCAAATGGTTGGGGGAAATGTTTCGGTACAAAAAATACAGCAATTATCTGAACAACTTCAAAAAATGAATGATGAAAATAGAGCATTGAAAGAGCAGGTAGAAAACTTCAAGGAAAAAATGGAAGATTTTAATATGGCTTTAAGCGATACTGATAAAGCTGCTGAAGTATTGCACAAGGACCTGAAGATGACGAAGATGCTAGCGGGGTTGGTCAAGGTAGAAGGTCCAGGAATTATTGTTGCATTGGATGATAAGGATAGTAAATTATCCTTTGAGGAGGATGGAGAAATAGAATATATGCCTAACATAATATCCCATGAAGACATATTAAAAGTGGTGAATGAGCTGAATGCAGCAGGTGCTGAGGCTATATCTGTCAATGGAGAAAGAGTGGTAGCCAATACCGAAATAAGGGAGGCAGGCGCTTATATAAATATAAATGCAAGATCTTATTCAAAGCCTTTTGAAATAAAGGCTATAGGGAGTCCACAGGATTTAGAAAAGGCATTGATCATGAAAGGCGGAGTAGTGGATTTTTTAAGCTCATGGATAGATATATCCATAAAAAAGGTGGACAATCTAATAATTGAAGAATATACAGGAAACATTGAATACAAATACGTACAGCCTGCTACAGAGGATGAAGGATGATGTATGATAAAACCGATATTAAAAAGAGCAAAACAGCCTTTCTCACCATAATTTGTGTTATTTTGGGGATGTTGATATCCCTAAATATAACTGATATGAATATAACTACCAGCAGGAGTGATATGATCACTGTAGAAAGAACCCAAGAGATTTTAGGAGAAATAAATTCTCTTAAGGCAGAGAATGAGAAATATTTAAATCAAATAAAGGATTATCAAACACAAATAGATAACTTACAGCTTAAGGCATCTAAAGTCAATAAAGGAACAGAAGCTATCCATAAAGAATTACAACAAGCAAAAATAGTTGCTGGCCTTGCAGATGTTGAAGGACCGGGTATAGAGTTGATATTGAGCGATGCAGAGAGAGAGTTGTTTCCTGGGGAAAATGCTTCCAATTTGATAGTCCATGATAGTGATCTTATAAATATTATAAATGAGCTTAAATCTGCAGGTGCAGAGGCAGTTTCTATAAACGGCCAAAGGGTGATTTATAATACCAAAATAAGATGTGGAGGGCCTATTATTATTGTAAATAACTATAGATTTGCTCCACCATATGTGATCAGAGCTATAGGTGATGTTGAAAGAATGGAAAAAAGGCTGAAACAAGAAAGTGGTTTGTATGACGCATTTATATTTTATGGGCTTAAAATAAACTTGAAACGGGTAGATAATATGCGTATAGATAAATTTGATAGGGATTTTAATTTCAAATATGCAAAACCAGTAATGGAAGAGGGTGAATGATTTGTTGCTTCCCTTGATAGGAATTATTATAGGTATTTTGATTGGCTTATATATTCCCATAGATATACCTACAATATATTCGTCTTATATTTCTATAGCTATACTTGCTGCTCTTGACTCTGTTTTTGGTGGAATAAGAGCTAATCTTGAGCGAAATTTTAAGACTGATGTCTTTATAACCGGATTTTTTGGAAATGCGTTTCTTGCAGCAGGGCTTACCTATATCGGAGATAGATTGGGAGTGCCTATATATTTAGCTGCTGTATTTGTATTTGGGGGTAGGTTGTTCC
Source organism: Clostridia bacterium (assembly GCA_028698525.1). Lineage (NCBI taxonomy): Bacteria > Bacillati > Bacillota > Clostridia > Clostridia bacterium. Next base: position 24,055 of record JAQVDB010000001.1, on the reverse strand, counting down.
AAAATTTTGGAAAGATACGCAGGCATTTCCTGGATTCAATAAAAAAATAATAATATTGGTTTTATAAAAAAGGATATCCAACATATATATAGAATTTTATTATTAATATCAACATTAGTGTATGTTTATTAAAAATCAATTAATAGCGAGCAGATAAGCGGTTGGGAAATGATGTATGATTAAATGCTTTATAGCTAAAGGGGGACTACGTCTAGTAATGGATAAACTAATTGCCGGATTAGATATAGGCACTTCAAAAGTGGTAGTATTGATAGGTGAAATGAATAAAGATAATAGCCTCCAGGTAATAGGTGTTGGAAATAGCCCATGTTCTGGTGTCAAAAAAGGTGTGGTTGTCGATATAGACGAAACTGCAGCCGCTATAGTAGATGCAGCAAACCAAGCCCAGAGGATGGCAAATGTTGAAATAGATTCCTTGTATGTAAGCATTGCTGGTGGCCATGTTTATGTCGCTAAAAACAGAGGTATCATAGCAGTATCTGGTGAGAACAAAGAAATCGGGGAAGATGACATTAAAAGGGTATTAGAATCTACCAAATTAATTTCTTTGCCTGCAGATGTGGATATAATAGATGTTCTGCCTGTTCAGTACATAGTGGATGGATATGACGGTATAAAAGATCCTACCGGTATGTCCGGTGTAAGGCTGGAGATGGAAGCAGATATAGTATTGAGCAAGAATACATATATCCAGAATTTACTTAAAAGTGTTGAGCATGCAGGTTTTGGTATAGAAGAGATAATAGTTGCACCGTATGCTACTGCCAGTGTATTGCTTACTCAAGATGAAATGGAGCTAGGTACCGTATTGGTGGATGTTGGGGGAGATTGTACCGATATATCTGTATTCTATAAAGGCAGGATGCTATATTCTTCTTTGCTTCCTGTAGGGGGCAACCATATAACCAACGATCTATCTGTAGGCCTTAAAATACCTTACAAGGATGCGGAAAGCTTTAAAATGAAATATGCTTATTCAAATACTTTGGCTGTTCAAGAAAAGGATCAGAGTATAAATATAGTTGAGATAGATACAAAAAGGGAAATAAAGGTCAGCATAGAGCTATTTATAGAAATAATAGAAGCTAGAATCCAAGAGATATTTGCCCTTGTATATAACGAGATAGATAAATCCGGTTATTTACAAAAGATATCTGCAGGCGTAGTGTTGACTGGTGGTGGTCTTTCCTTTATAGAAGGCATTAGAGATACTGGAATGCAGGTGATGGGGATGCCTGTCAGAGTTGCGGCACCAGACATTATAGGTATCTCTAGCCCTATATATTCTTGTGCTGTTGGTAATGTTTTTTATTCTTTTAACCGATATAATAGAATGAGGACAACAAATGATGAAAGGATGGGTAAACAGGATAAAAAAAGAGAAAAAGAAGGCTTTATAGCTGTTATAAAAGAAAAATTCAAGGAATTTTTTAGTGATTTTTTTGATTAAACAAACGCTCATGAAAAGGAGGTCTTAGTGTGATTGACTTTGATGTTGATGTTGAACAATTTGCGCAAATAAAGGTAGTAGGTGTGGGTGGCGGTGGAAGCAATGCAGTAAATCGTATGATAGAATCCGCGCTCCATGGAGTAGAATTTATTGCAATAAATACCGATAAACAGGCATTGTTTTTATCAAAGGCAAATCAGAAAATACAGATTGGAGATAAGATAACAAAAGGGTTGGGAGCAGGTGCAAATCCGGATATAGGGCAAAAGGCTGCTGAAGAAAGCAGAGAAGAAATACACCAGGCATTGGATGGTGCAGATATGGTTTTTATAACTGCTGGGATGGGCGGTGGAACAGGGACAGGGGCTGCTCCTATAGTAGCTGAACTTGCTAAAGAGATAGGTGCTTTGACTGTGGGTGTTGTAACAAAACCTTTTACATTCGAGGGAAGAAAGAGAATGGTTCATGCTGAAAAAGGTATTACTGAATTAAAAGAAAAAGTAGATACACTGGTAACCATTCCAAACGATAGGTTGCTTCAAGTTGCTGAGAAAAAAACCTCTATAATAGATGCTTTCAAAATAGCAGATGATGTTTTAAGACAGGGTGTGCAAGGCATATCAGACCTTATAGCAGTTCCCGGATTGGTTAACCTGGATTTTGCAGATGTTAAGACTATAATGAAAGAGACGGGTCTTGCCCATATGGGGATTGGTAAGGCAAGTGGAGAAAATAGGGCTATGGATGCTGCAAAACTAGCGATACAGAGCCCGCTGCTGGAGACTTCCATCCAAGGTGCTAAAGGGGTTCTTTTGAATATTACTGGTGGTGATAATTTAGGTTTATTTGAAGTGAATGAGGCTGCTGAACTTGTTGCAGAAGCCGCTGATAATGATGCTAATATTATATTTGGTGCTGTGATTGACGAACAGCTAAAAGATGAAATAAGGATTACTGTTATTGCAACCGGCTTCGACCAGGACACTGTTTCCCATGATAATGAAAGGGTGGACAGGGCAGTCAAGAAAGCTATAAACGATTTGGATGACTTAGATATTCCAACGTTTTTAAGAAAGAATAGAAACAGATAAAACGACAAAAGAAATTTCTTTTGTCGTTTTATTTTGTGTTACCTGAAACAAGGTTTGACATTTTTTTGTATAGGCATATTGTATAATTGATATTATAAAATCTGTTAGCGGAAGAAGGTTATTTTATGTGCATAAAGTTTATTTAGACGTGCTTTTCATCCAAAATATCATAATGAATTATATAATATTATGGTCTGTAAAAAAACTTATGAAAATCAGAACATCAGACATAAGATTGATTGCTGCATCAGCTTTGGGTGGAGTTTATGCGATATTTGCTCTATATCCAAATTTTGAATTATTAATGAATGCCCCAACTAAATTTATCCTTTCACTTTTAATGGTTTTAATAGCATTTTCCACACATAATTTAAGTGAATATTTTAAAGTTTTAGGCGTTTTTTACCTCATGACATTTGTATTTGGAGGAGCTGCCTTTGGTCTATTTTATTTTACTAATGTGGGTATAGTTTTAAAAAACGGGATATTCTATATACATAGCTTTCCTTTTAAACTGCTTATGGTTTCATCTATCTTTGCATGGCTGATAGTCAAATATTCTTGGATTCACATAAAGAAAAAGCGTTTAAAAGGCAATTTTTTGATGGATATTATTATATATTTCGATCAAAAACAAGTAGCCCTTGTTGCGCTATTGGATACAGGAAATTCTCTGAGCGATCCTTTATCCGATCTGCCCGTTATAGTAGTTGAATTTGAAAAAATGAGGGATTTGATACCTCAGGATATCCAACTTATTTACGAGGATAACAATCAGGATGATTTGGAGAAAGTTACTGATATTATAGCTAACTCTCAGTGGGTATGGAGGTTTAGAATGATTCCTTTCAGTTCTTTAGGCAGTAAAAATGCTATGTTGATTGGTTTTAAACCGGACAAAGTAAGAATGATGTATAAAGACAAAAAAAAGGACATAAAAGATATTATTATTGCAATCTATAATGGTAAACTCAGCAGTGATTACAGTTATAGTGGTTTACTGCATCCTGAAATATTGGATTAGCATTTAGGGGGGTGAGCATATTGACAAAATTTTATGTTAAAGCCAAGCTATTATATAATTATGTGTTGATAAAATTAATAAAAAAAATAAATCTGATTTTTTATATAAGTGGTAGTGAGGCACTTCCTCCTCCTTTGAGCAATGACGAGGAAATATTCTTGATCAATAAACTAGATGGAGGAGACAAAGGAGTAAAACGAGTTTTAATTGAAAGGAATTTGAGGTTAGTTGTATACATAGCAAGGAAGTTCGAGAATACTGGCATAGGGATAGAGGACCTGATTTCTATAGGTACTATAGGTCTTATAAAAGCTGTAAATACCTTTGATCCCAACAAAAAGATAAAGCTTGCAACATATGCATCAAGGTGTATTGAAAATGAAATATTGATGTATTTACGACGTAATTACAAGATAAAATCTGAAATATCCTTTGATGAACCGTTAAACATAGACTGGGATGGCAATGAACTTCTGCTTTCAGATATACTAGGAACAGAAAATGATCAAGTTTATCAATTTATTGAAGATGAAGTGGATAGGGAACTTCTGGGGATAGCTATGCAAAAATTGACCAACAGAGAGAAAAAGATAATGGAATTAAGGTTTGGTCTCAGGGGACAGAAGGAAAAAACTCAAAAAGAAGTGGCAGATATATTAGGAATATCTCAATCTTATATTTCCAGACTTGAAAAGAGAATTATCAAGAGGCTAAAAAAAGAAATAAGCAGAATGATTTGATTTTACAAACTTTGCTTGTCAGCATTCTAGGAATAAAAATCCCTTTTTTGGACATAATGAAATATGAAGGTGATATAGCGTAAAGGGACGGAGGGATATAATGCTGATAAACAAAGTAGAGATTTGTGGGGTAAACACTTCTAAACTTCCTGTTCTTACAAATGAAGAAATGAAAGCATTGTTTAAAAGAATGCACAACGGAGATAAGAGTGCAAGAGAAGAGTTTATCCGAGGAAATTTAAGGCTGGTATTGAGTGTGATTCAGAGATTTAACAATAGAGGAGAATATGTGGATGACTTGTTCCAGGTTGGTTGTATAGGACTGATAAAAGCGATAGATAATTTTGATTTATCTCAAAATGTTAAATTTTCCACATATGCTGTTCCGATGATAATAGGAGAAATCAGAAGATATTTAAGAGATAATAATTCCATTCGCGTAAGCCGATCGTTGAGGGATATTGCATATAAAGCTCTGCAGGTCCGTGACCAATTGATAAATAAGGAATCTAAAGAGCCTACCATTACAAAGATTGCAGAAGAGTTAAAGATCCCTAGGGAAGAAGTAATTTTTGCTCTTGATGCTATACAGGACCCTATATCGTTGTTTGAGCCTATATATCATGATGGTGGGGATGCAATCTATGTCATGGACCAGGTAAGCGACGAAAAGAATCAAGATGAGAACTGGTTGGAAGGTATAGCTATACGGGAGGCCATGAGAAAATTAAATGACAGGGAGAAATTGATACTCACATTGAGATTTTTCGAGGGAAGGACACAGATGGAAGTAGCCGAAGAAATAGGAATATCTCAGGCTCAGGTCTCTAGATTAGAAAAAACCGCATTAAAGCATATGAGAAAATATGTATAAAATAAGAGGATGACAGGCTGCACAAAAGTCTGTCATCCTCTCTTTATATCGAGATTAGTCATTAACCCTGTTTATAAAACATATACATAGAGTAAATAAAATATATAGGGTGATGTTTAATGGTAAAAAACTCTGATATACGCCAAAAAGAAGTGATCAGTATTAAAACTGGCAGAAGACTTGGATATATAAGTGATATAGAGTTTGACCTTGCAAAAGGGACGATCAAGTCCATTGTAGTTCCTGGACCAAACAAAATTAAAGGATTGTTCGGAAGGGATAACGATTATGTGATACCTTGGGAAAATATTAAACAAATAGGGGAAGATGTGATTCTTGTTGAAGTAGATGAAAGATATTTAAATAATATGCAAGATAGTTCTAAAAAGAACGGATTTATTTGATTTATAGACTATACTCAGTTTAAAATACTAGATTATTTTATTAAAAGAAATGTAATCATGTTATAATAATAATGCATGATTATTTTTTTATGATTTTTGTAATGCAAATGAATTATCTGATTAAGGAGGAAAACAAGATATGAAGTGTCCCTTTTGTGGTTGCAGAGAAAGCAAGGTGGTAGATTCAAGGCCAACAGATGATGGAGACACCATACGCAGAAGGAGAGAATGCGAATCCTGTGAAAAGCGGTTTACTACATACGAGAAGATAGAGAATATTCCTATAATGGTAATAAAAAAAGATGGAAGAAGAGAGGCTTTTGATAGCTCAAAGATAATGAACGGCCTGCTTAAAGCTTGTGAAAAAAGGCCAGTGCCAGTGGATAAGATGGAAGATATTGTTCAAGATATAGAGAAGAGAGTGTACAATTCTCTGAAAAAGGAGATTACTAGCAATCAAATAGGAGAACTGGTAATGCAGAGATTAAAGGACTTAGATGAAGTGGCATACGTGAGATTTGCCTCGGTTTATAGACAATTTAAAGATATAAATACATTTATGGGAGAACTGGAGAAACTGATTAAAGAGAATAATGGAGGGTAAGAGCTTGATAAAAGGTTTCACTGAAAATAATTATAAGGGCTTGGTATACTATACGATACCTCTATTCGAGGAGACTGGATTGGTGAAGCATTGTTTTACCAGCAGATTGGGTGGTATCAGCGATGGAGAATGTAGTTCACTGAATTTAGGATTTAATAAGAAGGACACGAGACAAAACGTATTAGAGAATTTTGAGAGGATATGTGAAGCCATGGATATTTGTACTCAAGACCTAGTTCTATCCGATCAGATCCATGATGACCATATAAAGTATGTGACTGAAAAAGATAGAGGGAAAGGCATATTTAATCCTAAAGATTACAGCGGGGTAGACGCATTGATAACCGATAAAAAGGGCATAGCACTTGTTACATTTTATGCAGATTGTGTTCCTTTGTTTATATTGGACCAAAAGCAGAAAGCCATAGGGTTGGCCCATGCAGGGTGGAAAGGCACCCTCAAAAGAATAGGACAGAAGACCTTGGGTAAAATGATGGAATTATTTCAAACCCGTCCTAAAGATTGTTTGGTGGGAATAGGGCCTTCAATAGGTAAATGCTGTTTTGAGGTTGATAATCATATTGCCAGTCTATTTAAAGGGGAATTTGGCGATTTGGATGTGATTGATAGAAAAAGCAGTCAGAAGTGTAATATAGATTTATGGACGATAAATGCAAATCAGTTTGTTGAAAAAGGTGTTTTGCCTTCCAATATAATCGGCGCCAAAATTTGTACAAAGTGCAATAAAGACATATTTTTTTCTCACAGAGGGGATAAAGGTAAGACAGGGAGCCTGGCAGCTTTCATGCAGTTGATCTAGACATGAGGAGGATACCTATGCAAAAGAATACTATATTAGCTGTTGATGATGAGATACATATTTTGGAGTTATTGAAATTCAACCTTGAGAAAGAAGGCTATGATGTGTTTTGTATAGAAACTGGAGAGCAGGCCCTATCTTATGTATCAAGGGATAAGCCTGACCTTATAATATTGGATATAATGTTACCTGGGATTGACGGGATAGAAGTATGCAAGCAGATAAAGAGCAAAAAGGAAACTGCCCTTATTCCTATAATAATGCTGACAGCTAAAAGCCAAGAAGTAGATAAAATACTTGGACTGGAGATCGGCGCAGATGACTATATAACAAAACCTTTTAGTGTGCGGGAGTTGATTGCAAGGGTAAAGGCGGTATTGAGGCGGTTTAGGGCCCATGAAAGATGCCAAAATCCTGAAATTATAAAAATTGGGAACATAAGCATAGATGTCAGCAATTATGAAGTTTATAAAGAAGGGCAGAATGTTCAATTGACCTTAAAAGAATTTGAGCTTTTAAAAATCCTGGCATTGAATAAAAACAAGGTGTTGACGAGAGATCAGCTTTTAAACCGAATTTGGGGTTATGATTATTATGGAGAGACTAGAACTGTGGATGTGCACATAAGGCACTTGAGGAAAAAGATAGAGGATGGTGACGGCAACCCTAAATATATTCATACTGTAAGGGGAGTGGGTTACAAGTTTGATTATAAGGATGATAGCCAGTGAGGCGTAAAATATTCATCACGTACATCATACTGATACTTTTTGCAGTGGCTATAGTAGGTAGTTATAGCATCTATATAAATCAGGTTGTATTTAGAGAGAATATAAAGCAAAGATTATTGACCAATGCTAAACTGATACAATATGAGTTGTCAGAAAAGTCAGATGGACATGTAATCGATATACAGGCAATAGCAGATAGATATTCGGAATTGACAGGAGCTAGGGTCACTATAGTTTATCATGATGGAACTGTATTAGCTGATTCATCTCGGAATGCAGCTGATATGGACAATCACGCTGATAGACCTGAAGTAAACAATGCACTAAATGGGAAAGCAGGCGAAAGCATAAGGTATAGCAGTTCATTAAAGACTGATATGATGTATGTAGCTTTGCCTGTTAGAACACATAATAATATAAAAACTGCGATAAGGCTAGCCATGTCACTTAAGGAAATAAATCATACTAGCGGTAGCATCATATGGTCTATAGTGTTGGCCATTATTGCAAGTTTATTAGTATCCTTGATACAAGCCTCTTTGTTTTCCAAGAGCATCACCGAACCTATTCGCCGGTTAAGCGATGCATCTAGAGTTATAGCCCGAGGAAACTTTGAAAATAAGATTCAAGTAAAAACAAATGATGAAATAGGAGAATTATCTGACAGCTTTAACCAGATGGCTGACAGGTTAAAAGTTACTATGGATCAGTTGAATCGGGAAAATATAAAATTAGAATCAATATTGTCCAGTATGGTAAATGGAGTATTAGCTGTAGACAATTCAAAGAATATATTGCTTGCAAATGGTGCACTGAAAGCGTTATTCAGTATAAGAGAGGAAATAGTAGGCAAACAGTTTATACAGGTAGTCAGAAGTGATTTAATAGATAGCATGATAGATCAGACGTTGGTAAACGGAGAAGTTAATGCTGTAGAAATGAGTTGGAGTAAAGGGGAGTTTAAACAATTAAAGGTGAGTGTAGCACCTATACAGAGGAATGGATTAGAAGGGGAAGTAACAGGAGCTGTGGTGCTGATACAAGATATCACTGAATTGAAAAAATTGGAGCAGATGCGAAAAGATTTTGTAGCTAATGTGTCTCATGAGATTAAGACTCCACTTACCTCTATAAAAGGATTTGTGGAGACTCTTAAAAATGGTGCTATAGAAGACAAAGATGTGAGCATGAAGTTTTTAAATATAATAGATATTGAAGTTGAAAGATTGACTAGGCTTATATCTGATATATTAGCATTGTCTGAAATTGAACGCAGCAGAGTAGTGGAGAGCGGGAAGAAAGTAGATGTGGGACATGTTATAAAAGATGTGGTGGATGTGTTAAAAGAGCAGGCTGGCAATAAGAAGATAGCCCTTAAATATAGTTTTGATGAAGGGGTATCAATTTGCTCCAGCAAGGATAGGATAAAGCAGTTATTTTTGAATTTAGCTGACAATGCAATAAAATATACCCCGGAGGGCGGCAGTGTGTTTATTAGTGCTCATAAAAAAGATGGATTTGTTACTATCAAGGTTGAAGATAATGGAATAGGTATAGACCAAGAGCATATACCTAGATTGTTTGAAAGATTTTATAGAGTAGACAAAGGCAGATCCAGAAATCTTGGCGGGACCGGGTTGGGTTTGGCGATTGTAAAGCATATTGTGGCTTCATTGAACGGCAACATTGTAGTTGAAAGCAAAAAAGGAAAAGGGACTTCTTTTATTGTTAATATGCCGGAGGGTTTGGTTTAAAAATACCAAACCCTTTTTTAACGTGGATTTAACATAATGTTTATCTACCATTAACATATCGATGATATATTCTATTCAAACAGTATATGGATAATAGACTTTGAAACAATAGTTGTAGCATAATTCAAAAGTTTATTATTCTCAAAATTGGGGGATGAGAAATGTTAAAAAAATTATTTAAGTTGAGTTTATTTTTATTGATGGGAATATTTGTGTTTGGATTGTTATCCGGATGCGGCACTGGTGTTGATGATGATCAAGAACAGGATGCTGTTGGGGATCAGAACGATGATCGAACAAGTGGGCTATCAGGCAGTTTTACAATCGCAGGGTCTACCTCTGTACAACCCCTATCTGAAGAACTGGTAAAAGAATTTGTTAAACTGAATCCAGATGTGCAAATCGATGTTAATGGAGGCGGCTCATCGGCTGGGATGAAATTGGTCAGTGAAGGAGGTTGTGATTTAGGGGCAGCCTCTAGGAATTTAAAAGATGAAGAATTGGCTGCTGGATTAGAACCTGTAGTCATTGCAAAAGACGGTATAGCAATAGTAGTACACAATGACAATCCAATAAGCGAGCTAACGGTAGAGCAAATAGCTAATATATATAGAGGGGAAATTTCTAATTGGAGCCAGTTGGGAGGAGAAGATTCTGAAATAACTATTGTAAACCGGGATGAAGCGTCAGGTACAAGAGGAGCTTTCCATGAACTGGTAGTAGGTGAAGAAAATGAGTTTACCCAGGATGCCATAATACAGTCATCGCAAAATGGGGTAAAGGAAGCAGTAAAGGGAGATAAAAATGCTATAGGTTATATATCAATGGGAATACTGGATGAATCAGTAAAAGGCTTGATCATAGAAGGTGTACAACCTAATGAAGAAAATGTATTGTCTGGGGACTATAAAATCGCAAGGCCTTTCAACTATGCTACTAATGGAAAACCTGATGGTTTGGTAAAGGAATATATCGACTGGGTATTGAGCGATCATGGGCAGGATATAGTCGCTAAGGAATATATCCCGATAAAATAAGCCTGCTGATGAGCAGGTTTGGTTTTTTGAGGTGTAAAACTAGATGATGAGGTGTTCTGATTTGAATTTAAAAGAAAGAATAATAAAAAATATATTGTTTTCATGTGCACTAGTGACAGCATTATCAGTTGTTTTAATAACAATTTTTATATTTAAAGAAGGCTTTCCTATTTTTTTTAAGGCGGGATTAGGCGAATTTCTATTTGGCACAAAGTGGCTGCCTACAGAAGGATATTTCGGTATTTTCCCTATGATAGTTGGTTCTGTTTATGTGACAATAGGTGCACTATTGTTGGGAGTACCTGTAGGGATTAGCTGTGCAATATTTTTGGCAAAGATAGCAAAGCCCAAGATGGCAAATGCAATAAGGCCTGCAATTGAATTGCTTGCTGGTATACCTTCTGTTATATATGGTTTTTATGGATTGATTGTTATAAGGCCTATCATAGCGAAATATTTCTCAGGCAATGGGTTTAGTATACTGACGGCATCTATAGTATTGGCAATTATGATACTTCCTACAATAATAAATATATCTGAAGTGTCGATAAAGGCTGTACCTATAGAATATGAGAGAGATTCTCTAGCACTGGGTGCATCTAGATGGCAGACTATTAAAAGAGTTATCCTTCCTGCTGCTAGAAACGGTATAATGACATCGATAGTATTGGGTCTTGGTCGTGCAATAGGAGAGACTATGGCGGTCATGATGGTAGCAGGCAATAGACCTATGATGCCGGATAGCTTATTTAATCCGGTCAGGACTTTGACTAGCAATATAGCAATTGATATGAGTTATGCTACAGGGGATCATCAAAGCGCCCTGTTTTCCACCGGAGTAGTGTTGTTTGTATTTATAATGGTGCTAAATGCTATTGTAAACTTTATACCCAGGAAAGTGGGTGAATAGATTGAATAAGATCAGGCTGGGAGAGAAAATAGCTACTTTTATATTGTGGATAGTTTCTGCAATAAGTGTTTTTATATTGATTGCGATAATAGGCCATATAATGATACAGGGTATTCCTCATATAAACTGGGAGTTTCTAACCGAGGAACCAGAGAATATGGGAAAGAGTGGAGGAATATACTCTATAATCATTTCAACGATTTATATTGTAGGAATATCACTTGTTATCTCCGTCCCCATAGGCGTTTGTGCTGCAATTTATTTGGCGGAATACGCAAAAGAAGGGAAAGGTGTAAGGATCATTAGATTTACTATTGAAACTTTGGCAGGGATCCCTTCAATTATCTTTGGATTATTTGGTATGGTGTTTTTTGTTTTATTTTTAAAGCTGGGATTGTCTGTCTTATCGGGAGGATTGACATTGTCACTTATGATTTTGCCTACATTGATAAGGACATCAGAAGAGGCAATCAGATCTGTTCCAAGGGAGTATAGGGAAGGAAGTCTAGCACTAGGAGCTTCAAAGTGGCAGACGATAAGCAGAGTCGTTCTTCCTTCCGCACTGTCAGGTATAATCACAGGGATAATACTAGGTATAGGTAGAGCTGTAGGAGAATCAGCAGCATTGATGTTGACTGCAGGAGGGACATTAGGGATACCGAACAATGTTTTGCGTCCAGGAAGAACTATGGCTGTACACATATATATTATGGCTTCAGAAGGGTTGTCTATGCAAAACACTTATGGAACAGCAGCGGTATTGATAATTCTCATCATGATTATAAATTTTGCAGCAAATAGGGCGATGAAAAAGATGATAGCTATAACATCAGTTAGGGGGCAAGCAAAGAATGGATAACAACAAGATTATAATTGAAAAAATGAATTTATTTTATGGGGATTTTCAGGCATTAAAAGATATAAATGTAACAATAGAAAGCAACAAAGTTATAGCATTGATAGGACCTTCAGGATGTGGTAAATCAACTTTCCTTAAATCAATAAACAGAATGAATGATCTTGTAGAAAATGCAAGAATAACGGGCAAAATATTGATAGATGAAAGAGATATATTCGAAGATTTTGATGTGATAGAGCTCAGAAAAAAAGTAGGAATGGTGTTTCAAAAGCCTAATCCATTTCCTATGAGCATATATGATAATATCGCATATGGCCCTAGAGTGCATGGCATAAAAGCCAGAAATAAATTAAATGATATTGTTGAAGCAAGTTTAAAAAATGCTGCGTTGTGGGATGAAGTAAAAGACAGATTGAATGGAAATGCCCTTGGACTGTCCGGCGGTCAACAGCAGAGACTTTGTATAGCAAGGGTGCTTGCGGTGGAGCCGGAAATAGTATTGATGGATGAACCTACATCCGCCCTTGACCCGATATCTACAGGAAAGATAGAGGAACTTATTGAGAACCTTAAACACAAGTATACTATAGTGATTGTTACCCATAATATGCAACAGGCAGGGAGGATATCGGATTATACGGCATTTTTCCTGATGGGTGAAGTGGTAGAGATGGGAAAGACCCAGGATATATTTTATAAACCTAAAGATAAAAGGACAGAAGATTATATTACCGGAAGATTTGGTTGAAAATCGGGAGGGATATTATATGAGTGCAAGAGTTATATATGACCAAGAGCTAAAATGTTTGAAAAATAATATATTAAAGATGGGCGCAGCGGTAGAAAATAGAATACAAGAAGCCATAAAGGCATTAATAAAAAAAGATATAAATCTGGCACAACAAATATTGCAACAGGATGAACAGATAAATAAGATGGAAGTGTATATTCAAGACAGGTGTGTAAAGCTGATCGCAACTCAACAGCCTTTGGCAGGAGATTTAAGGATGATAACAACTGCATTAAAGATAATCACCGATTTGGAGAGGGTAGGAGATCATGCTGTGGATATTTCTCAAATAGTTTTTAAATTGGCTGATGAGCAATATATAAAGCCACTTTTAGATATTCCTAGGATGTCCCAGCTGTGTATTGAGATGCTCAGCCGCTCGCTGGATGCATATGTGAAAAACGATATAGAGTTATCAAAAAAGGTGTGTCTTCTAGATGATGAGATTGATGGATTATATGAGCAGATATTGAGAGAGCTGCTTATTATAATGATGCAAGATGCTAAAACTATCACGCAAGCTACCTATTTTCTGCTCATTGCAAAATATTTGGAAAGGGTTGCCGATCATGCAACAAACATAGCAGAATGGGTTATATACAATGTGACAGGGAAACAGGAAGATCTAAATAAATAAGCCTATGGAATGTGTAAGTTCCATAGGCTTATTTATTTCCGGAAATATGGAAAAAGATAAAAAACGCTATTGAATATATATAAAACATTATGGGAAATATAATTATTACAAAAAGATAATTGAGGTGGTAATAGTGCCAATTGGTTTGCTTTTGCTAGTTGTAATTGCAATTTTAGTTTTCTTTGGAGTGGCGCACAGGGTTTTGGATAGGTTGAGATTAAGTGACAAAGGGGCATTGCTTTTTTTGGGTGCTTTTATTATTGGGAGCTTTATTCCAGATATACCTTTAGGTAATAAATTAACGATAAATATAGCAGGTGCTGTAATTCCTTTGATACTTGTTATATATCTTTTTGTAAAAGCAGGAACAGGAAAAGAAAAATTGAGGGCTATACTTGCAAGCATTGTTGCCGGTGTTGCTGTTTTTTTCAGCGCTAAACTTTTGCCTGCAGAACCGGAGGCTATATTTATTGATCCTCTTTATGTATACGGAATAGTAGGCGGAGTTGTAGCATATATTTTTGGGCGCTCTAGGAGGAGTGCATTTATCGCTGGGGTATTAGGTGTCATGATAGCAGATATCGCTCAAGCCGTGATAAATTATACCAAAGGTATTCCCGGTCCCTTGAGGCTTGGAGGTGCAGGAGTGCTGGACGCAACAGTTATTTCAGGGCTGATTGCAGTGCTTCTTGCAGAGGTTGTAGGGGAAATAAGGGAAAAGATGCAAGGTGGAACAGATAAAAAAGATATGGACTATGAAAATGCTGAATTTGCCAGTATGTTGGGCACAGATAAGGATAAGATTAAGCCCTTCAAAAATAGAGATAAAAGGAGAGAAGGTGAGGATGATTAAAAAGACAATAGCATTTGTATTATTGATGATTACTATTCTATTTTGTATTGGTCCTTACGATGCCCACGCCGATGATTGGTTTGAAGATGGATATGGATATTATACTGTTTATAAAGATGATGGAAAAGTACTCTTTATGATTGCAAGCCAAGTTAGCGTAGGCGATGAATATATAAGCGGGGATAATAAAAGCTATGAGATATATAAGGTAGATGACAATCAAAAGGAGGCATATGCAAAATATATTGAAGACATAAAACTTCCGGAGATAGATTTAGATGAAATATTGCCCTCGGCAGCACAGAAAAAGGGCACTGTAGTGTTATACTGTACCCATAGTGATGAATCTTACGTGCCTACTGATGGCACAGAGAGTAAAGAACATAAGGGAGGTATATTTGAGGTTGCCCGTTCTTTGAAGAAAGGATTTGAAAATAACGGAGTAGATGCCATACTGGATGAAACAGTTCATACTCCCCATGATGCAGGTGCATACAGGCGGTCGAGGAGGACGGTTGCAAATTTGCTTAAAAATAAACCGGATGCTATATTCGATGTGCACAGGGATGCAGTGCCCAAAGAAGCCTATGTTAAAGACATAGAAGGTATGCCCGCTACCAAGGTGAGGTTGGTAATAGGCAGAAGAAATCAAAACAGCAATGCAAACAAACAAGTTGCATTAAAGATTAAATCGGTTTCTGACAAGATGTATCCAGGACTAGTAAAGGATATATATATGGGAGAAGGTAATTACAACCAGGAGATTGCCCCCAGAGCTCTTTTGTTGGAGATGGGAACATATTCTCACAAGAGAGAGAGAGCAGAAAAATCAGCGGAAATGTTTGCAGATGTAGCTACTGCTGCGCTATTCGGGGGTACTACCAAACGTGCTGAGACAAAGGAGAAACCGGGAGTGGACAGGGAGGAGGACATTTCTGCAATAACTAAAAGCAGTAAGGGAGCTACTAGCGGTATATTTTGGGTTATTTTAATATTGGTTGTTGGTGGAGGCCTTTTCCTATTCTTAAGTTCAGGCAGAAAAGAGTTTAGATCCAAGATTTCAAAAATGACTAAAGAGGAGTTTGCCAATTTTCTAGGTAGAAGAAAAAATCCCAAAGAATAGGATGGGACAAAAATGGATAGTGTTGAAGAGCTGATTATTTTCGGTATAGTAATGGGTACATTTGCCAGGTTTTATTTACTAAGGGTTGATTTTAGACAGTATCCCAGTTATCCTCAAGGATATGTAATACATCTTACTATCGGTATGATTGCAGCGGCGTTGGGGGCAGTGGCATTTCCCGCTCTTATCAAAAAAGAATACACAGCTGTTACTTTTTTAGCAGTTGCACTTCAACAGTTCAGAGAGATAAGAGGAATGGAGAGGGAAAGCCTAAACAAGATAGAAGAAACAGAGCTCATCAAGAGAGGAACAGCTTATATAGAGGATATTGCAAAAACATTTGAAGCAAGAAATTACATTGTATTGATAACGTCCTTGGCTACTTCTATAATGATTTACCTGACACACAGTGTGGCTATAGGAATATTGTCAGGTATTGTAGTTGTTGTTTCACTCAAAAAGATAATGGACAAGACTACTATAGGGCAAGTGGCAGATGTGAAGAGAGGGGATATCAAATTTATCGGAGCCCTATTGAAGATAGATGATATAGTGATGATGAATGTTGGGCTCAAAGAAGCTAGGCAAAAGATAATGGAAAAAGGTGTAGCTATATCAATAAAGCCTAAAGATGACAATACAAGAATTACTCTAGGTAATATAGGACAAAGGCAGGCAATAGTTCATGATATTTCAGTATTGTTTGGAATACTGAAAGAAACTGATGAACCGGAATTTTCTTCAATAGCAAAAAGAGATCCAAAAACCGGAGATGTTGCAATATTTATAATACCCAAAGAGCCGGATATAGATTTGATAATAGAAGCAGTTAAGAGATTACCTATTTTAGAGAGTGCAAAGAGGTATCCATTATTTTCAGAGACTGGAAGGAAGGCTGCTGACTAGTCTTGAAGGAAGGAAAATTGAAATATGGATGTAGGCATTAAAAAATCAATAGTTGCAGTTGTTACTACCCATCCCGATAAAGTAGGAGCAGGGGGAGTACCTTGTTTTTATGCAAAGGATGAAGAGGAAATGGAAAAAATCGCGATGTATTTAACAAGGATAACTTATGGCATGGTACATGATCTAGAAAATGGTGTTTATATTATAGTTAAACATTAAAATAAAAGGTGGGAAATATTGAAGATAATATATTCTAGCTATTTTGGAAGCTATTTGCCGGTTGTTGCATCAGCAATGCACTTAGATATACTGACTCCTTTTGTGCTCCCCACCTTTGAACAAATTTTTGGTTTGCCATACTTTGGGCCTAAGTATTCAAGGATGTACGGCAATTTTTTTTATATAGGGATGGATGAGTACAACAACGAGGTATATACTATAGGGTGTAAGAATTTATCCGATGTAATGCAAAGAGCACATAAAAGCATATCTTCTTTTTTTAATTTAGATGATATACAATATTATGATATAGATGAGGGTGAAATGGGCAAAATCAAAATAAGGATAGCTGAGAATCTTTTATTATTACAGACTACAAGTGAAATATCGGAACGCATTATATACAGTCATATAAAAAACAGATATTTAAACATATCAAAGACCGTCCTAAAAGTAAAAAAAGAGATTCAGGAGGTCGAATAAATGTATATTTTCTATGCTTGCTACGGCAGTGCTCACACATCTATAACTGCTGCTAGCATTCACTTGGGATATTTGCCTGATGACCATGTACCATTAGCTGATGAATTTAATAAAGTTCCTTTTTATGATCAGATGCCTCCAGAGAAGATTGGTAGCCCTTTATATATGGGGATAGATAGCTATAGAAACCAAATATTTTCTATAGGAATGAAGTCTTCGCGGAAGATTGTTACCAATTCAATATATAGCTTATTGAACATAAATGGTGTTAAAAAAAATATCATAATAATAAATTCGTTAATTGATTTAAATTTATTTACAATGACGGGAGGTTTTATGTCCAGAAGAATGAACTGGGTTTTGATAGGTAGACCTCTTACTGTATACGGAATAAGAAAAAGCTATAGAAAGCTTGTTGATCTGGTTGAAAGTGTGAAAAACACAGTAGCCATGCATGGTAGATAGTAAGAGGAAAGTCAACTAAATGGGCAATAATCTCTTTAGATTGGCGATTTTAAATAAATTCAGGCTTTGACCTAAAACCAATTTGTATTTATAATATTCTTTGTCAGTAAAAATTCCTCGATAGCTCAGCGGTAGAGCATCCGGCTGTTAACCGGAGGGTCGTAGGTTCGAATCCTACTCGGGGAGCCAAATTCGGGCCTTTAGCTCAGTTGGTTTAGAGCAACCGGCTCATAACCGGTAGGTCCGGGGTTCGAGTCCCTGAAGGCCCACCATAATGAAAAGCTAGATATATGCATATATCTAGCTTTTTATTTTATATATACAAATAAGATTGGGTGAAAACATGAAATTACCTGTTAGATTAGCAGCCATAGCCAAAAATGTAGGAATCTGCGATACAGTGGCAGATGTGGGTACTGATCATGCCCTCATTCCGATATATTTGATCCGGCAAAAAGTTTGCAAAAAAGTGATAGCTACCGATATAAATTACGGTCCCCTTGAAAAGGCACAAGTAAATATTAAAAAATATAACTTGCAAAATATGATACAATTGAGAAGAGGAAACGGACTCAGCGTTCTTGAAGGGGAAAAAGTTGACTGTTTAGTTATTTCCGGAATGGGAGGATTATTGATAAAGAAGATTTTATCAGAAGGTAAAGATATCATCAAGTATGTGGGCAGGTTGGTGTTGCAACCTAATGGAGCGGAGTACGAACTAAGAAAGTCTTTCTATGATATAGGTCTTAGTATAGTTGATGAGCAATTAATAAGGGACAGAAGCAAGTATTATCAAATAATTGTGTGCCATCCCGGAAATATGAAAAAATATGATTTTATAGAACTGGATATTGGTCCGAAGATCATTCAAAAAAAAGATCCCTTGCTTGAAGATTTTCTGGTTTTTAGAATAAGTAGAATAAATCAGGTTTTGAATAGTTTGGAAAACGTTAAAGATGATGATTCTGTAGTGAAGATAAAATATTATGAGAATTTATTAAATTCTTATAAGGAGGTATTGAAATGGGTTGCGAAGCAAGCAGAGTGATTGAAATTTTGGAAGAAATCGCACCTTCATATCTTGCAGAGAGTTGGGACAACTCCGGATTACAGATTGGAAGCCGTGATATAAAAGTTGCAAAAATTATGGTGGCACTTGATTTAACCTTTGGTGTAGTTCGTCAGGCTGAACAAGATGGTGTGGATATGATTGTTACCCATCATCCCTTTTTGTTTGATGGAGTCAAATCTATCGACTTGGATACCTTTACAGGAAAACTCATATCTAGGATAATAAAAAACGATATTGTTGTTTATTCAGCTCATACCAATTTAGATATTGCACCTGAAGGGGTGAATCAACAACTTGCGAATATATTCAAACTGAAGGAAACCCAACTGTTATATGAGACATATTCAGAAGAATATTTTAAGTTAGTGGTTTTTGTGCCGGAAGGATATCAGGATGATGTGAGAAGTGCCATTACGGAACAAGGAGCAGGCTGGGTTGGTAATTATAGCGGCTGTACGTTTCAAATGTCAGGAATGGGGACTTTTATTCCTATGCAAGGAACCTCCCCTTTTATAGGAAAACAAGGGAAGCTGGAAAAAGTTAAAGAATATAGGATGGAAACGATAGTCAGAAAAAGAGATTTATATAAGGTCATAGATGCCATGATAAAGTCTCATCCATATGAAGAGGTTGCATACGATGTATATCCTTTGAAAAATAAATTAAATACATATGGTCTAGGGAAGATAGGAAAAGTTCATCACATAATGAACTTAAAAGAGTATGCAGAGTTTGTAAAGAATCAATTGAATATTAAAAGTTTAAATGTTGCAGGCAATATGGAAAAAAGCATAAAAAAGGTAGCTGTATGCGGGGGCAGTGGTTCCAGTCTTATAGATTGTGCAGTTTCAAAAAATGCAGATTTGTTTATAACGGGAGATATAAAGTATCATGATGCTCAAAGAGCAGTAAATTCCGGTTTATGCATAATAGATGCGGGACATTATAATACAGAGGTTATCATACTGCCTTTTTTGATCAATTATTTAAAAAAGTTTTTTAAGGAACAGGCACTGGATGTAGAAGTTGTTGGTTATTCTGGTGATGAACAGATAATTTATAATTTGTAATATCAATTTATATTTTCCTAAAATTTGTTTTTTTGTTATAATATATTTATATAATGTTTATTTTTATTTTTAAAAATGATTTTTTATGAGTTTTCGTTTTTCTTGTATACATGTTGTTTAGAGGGTGACTTGAAGTATCACCCTCTTTATAGATTTAAAAAAAATTCGGCACTTAAAATTTTCTAGGGAGGGGTATAGCAATGAAACAAGCAAATTTGCTTTTTAGATATCAAACTTTAGACGATATGCTTTTAAAGTACAATAAACAAAAAGAAGAGTCTGATAAAAGAAAAAAGCTGCTAAAATTAAAAAAGTATTTAATAATACAAAACCGTAAATTAAAATCTATAACCAGCGAGGTAGATGATAAGAATAAAGTCTATAGAAAGATCAGCAGTGTGGTAGAGGATCTAACGTATAATCTAAAAGGTGACCATGAACGGCTTTATAGTGGTGAAATTAGCGATATCAAGCAATTGGAACATTTACAAAATAATGCTGAACGATATAAAAGGGAGATAAACAACAAGGAAGAAGAGCTTATCAATTTGATTGATCAGATAAAAGTTATGGAAGATAATATTAACAAAATAAGGGTGAAAATGGCCAAAGGTAAAAAAGAATATATGAAAATAAATAAATTGCATAAGCAAGAAATGGGCACAATAAATAGCAAAATAGATGAGATAAAAGATGAAATGGAGAAGGTGGAAAAGAAAATAGAGCCAGAGTTATTAAAGAGATATAAAAATGCTCGAAAGTTTAAAAAGATTGTGGTGGCAAAACTAAAGCAGAATAAATGCAGCGGATGTAATATGACTATTCCTTTTGCATTGATAGACAAATTGAAAAATGAAGATGAAATTGTGGAATGTGAAACCTGTGGCAGAGTAATCTGCATAGAATAATAAATAAATTTTTTTGACAAATAAATTTCTTTGTGTTAAAATTAAATTCCTGAAAAAAATGCGAGTAAGTCAGATGGTCGCGTCTTTATAAGACGAGGAAAGTCCGAGCTCCATAGGGCAGGATGCTGGGTAACACCCAGTGAAGGCGACTTTAAGGAAAGTGCAACAGAAATATACCGCCCCATCACCGGGGTAAGGTTGGAAAGGCGAGGTAAGAGCTCACCAGCGGTCAGGCGACTGATCGGCTATGTAAACCCCATCCGGAGCAAGACCAAGTAGGAGGAAAGAACGTGGCGGCCCGTCACTTCCTCGGGTAAGGTTGCTGGAGATGTTAGGCAACTAGCATCCTAGATAGATGACCATCTAATACAGAACTCGGCTTATAGACTTGCTCGCTTAACATTTCAACCTCAAGGCATATTGCCTTGAGGTTTTTTGTCGTGTGCCTGGTATAGCGAAAGTCTACTATGGGCTTGGTAGTAGGAACCGTTGAATCATAGGAGAACAAGCAAATAAAAATTACCGAGAACACGTTAGAATGCAGAAAACAGAACAAAGGCACCATCGTCAACTGCGGGAATAGTGTGGAACATGAAAGGCGCAGGTGAGTCGATAAGATGAAACAGATGGACTTCTACAGTAAATCAATCTATGCTAATAAAAATCCTATCAAGGACAATTAAAGACAATAGAATTATATCGCTTATCTAGAAATTATTAGAGGAATGTTCATAAAGAATAAAGAAAAGAAGGAAACTACAATAACTAGGCTTAATCAAGAAAGATACCTAGGATATACTTTACTTCAAATTGGCAGGCATGAAGAATATCACGAAATCTATTTATGAATGATTAAGAAGAATTCGGATTATAATATGGAAAATGTGGAAGAAAGCTAGAGTAAAGTTTAAAAATATTCAGAAAATAGGAGTGGCAAAGAAAGTTAAGTTTTCTTAAATATTACCTTGAAGTTAGAGTCTAAACTATGAAATCGCCGTATACGTGAAATTTACGTAAGGTGATGTAGGAGATAGATAAAATGATTATATATCTCCTACCCGATTATGATCACAGAGATGGAATTATTGTACACATAATATATAATAGAAATAAATGGTGTAAGATAAAACAACGGGTGTATAAATCAGATGATAAAAAGCATAGAAAATGGAAGTTGATATAATAACTCAAAATAATGATAGGTCTTTGAATTTTATTTTCGTTATTCAAATAAATAAGTAATATTTTCGAAAACGTTCTTGATCTTTTCTGTTTTTTTCGATAAAATCATAATAGAAGCTGACTATAGATATCCATTAATTAAAAAATACTGAAAGATTTAAAGCTTATAAAAGGAAAGGAGAAACATGTGGTTAGATTAAAAGATATTGCAGAAATAGCTGGAGTAACCGTATCCACCGTTTCTAAAGCGTTGAGAGATAGCTCCGATATAAATAAAGAAACTAAATCAGAAATAATCAAAATTGCTAAAGACTTGAATTATAAATTTAAAACGCCTGAAAAAAAATTAACAAACGGACTCGGAATTATAGGAGTAATATGCCCTGAAGTTACAAGTAATTATTATTCTCAAATCATAAGTATAATCGAGGAAGAAGTAAGGAAAGAAGGATATATTTGCATAATTGGTTTTACAAATTTTAAGACAAATGATGAAAGATACTATCTAAAACATTTAATAAACGCAAATGTTGAAGGGATTATTTTTATAACCGAGAGTTCTGACGTTGAAAATATTTTATTGGAACATAAAAAGCATGCTTCTATACCTCTTGTCCTAATTGCGCAAAATACAGAAACTAAAAAACTTGATTGTATAAAAATAGACGATGAGTATGGTGTTAGGTTAGCTGTTGAATATTTAATCCAATTGGGGCATAAAAATATTGGCTATATTGGAGATGAATTATCAAATACAAGGCTGAATATATTTATGAAAATTATGCGTGAAAATAAAATGCAAATAAACAAAAAGTATATCAAGGTAAGCGAAGAAAGATTTCAAAAATGTGGTTATGAATTAATGAATAATATGTTACTCGAAGATGATGTCCCAACGGCTATTTTAGCTGCATATGATGACATTGCTATAGGAGCAACAAAAGCCATTTTCGATAAAGGTCTCATAGTGCCTGATGATATTTCAATATTAGGTATAGATAACGCAAGAGTATCATCTTATTGTCGACCAGAACTTACAACTATAGCAGGTCCAGTAGAAGAAATGGGGAAAATTGCTGTTAAGCTCCTATTTAAAAAAATTAAAGAGAGCCAATACAATGTGATTCAGAATGTAAAACTTTCACCAAGGTTAATTCAAAGAAAATCTACAATAAATAAAAGATAAAGTATAAATCAAAAAACAATTATGCATATTCATATTTTCGAAAAGGACAAACCCTAAAAACAGAAATAGCTATATATTTTCGAAAATACTATTGACATTCAAAAATTGCTATATTATACTATATATGTAATTGCCAATCTACATATTGTACTAAATTATTCGATGATTATTGTAATTAAAACATTTTATAATTATGTCTTACAAACAAGTAAAGCTTTTTTAATTACAATAAAAATTTGTTTCCTAAATGTCGTAATTCACATCAATTTTGATAGGATGATTTTCATATCAAGTAATCTAATTATAAGCATAGACAAATAAATCAAAGATCTTGCATTAATCTATTTGGCTACAGGAATATATTTAGCAAGTTTATGGTAAAGAATTAGAATATTAACAATTTTTAATAAAGTGAAAATAGTATGGATAATTTTATCGTTTAGTCTAGTCAGTTTTTGAAATATTACACTATCGATCTAAATTGACACAGCAAACAAATATGCTGAGTATTCCGACAATATAACTCAATAAAATTATTAGAAACTCTAAGCAAAGACTTAAAAAAGAAATTCCTTGATTATAGATTTACTGATTTTAAAATATTTTAAAAAGAGTTAAAGTTGATATCAATGCTGATGAGACCAATATAAATTAGTGTGGCAACGATATATAAAGGGTTTAAGATTACCGTCTTTGACGGAAATAAATAAAAAATAAAAATGATTAAGGAGGGTTTTAATGAAAAGGGTAGTTGCGTTATTAATTATGCTTATCGTGGTAATTAGTATGTTTACAGGATGTGCAACAACTACTTCTGATTCTCAGGGATATGTCGCTTACTA